>NZ_JBSGDB010000313.1:0-10795 GCF_053602155.1 Streptomyces sp. NPDC004561 | reverse complement strand
GTGCCGGCTCTTGTGTACCACCCCTTGTGCCCCACGCGCCCCCTCTGAGCACCCTGCTGCGCCTGTACGCCGCCGGTAGCGCCCTCACCTGCGATCCTGGTGTTCTGAGCTTCCGCGCCGTACGTACCGGCCGCGGCCCTCGTTCTCGTCGCCCCCACCCGCCGCCCCTCGTCCCCCGCCCTGTGGCACGCCAAGGCCGAGCGCCGGTTGCGGCGACACTGCCGAGGCTGGGCTCACGGTAACGGCTGTTGACCGGTTTGTGCATGAGGTGGGGCAGAACGTCGCGGTTTCATCCGGACGTGCCGGGCCGGGTGCTGGACCGGCCGGGGGCGAGGCGCCGCGGCCGCCAGGACGGCACGCGCAGGGGCTCGGACCACCGGCGGCGGGGCGCGCCCGGACCCTTTCCGGCTCCCGGACCGCGCTGTCAACCGCGAGGTCAACCGCCGTACACTCACCCGGGTGACCGTCACCGCAACTTCCGTGGACCACCCGGATCAGCTCCGGCCGACCCCCGCGCCCGGCGCGCTCGGCCGCCGGCTGCTGCGCCTGGTCCCGGCTGTCGCCTCCGCGCTCTGCGGAGTGCTGCTCTACGTCAGCTTCCCGCCACGCACCCTGTGGTGGCTGGCCCTGCCCGCCTTCGCCGGCTTCGGCTGGGTGCTGCGCGGCCGGACCTGGAAGGCGGCGCTCGGCCTCGGCTACCTCTTCGGGCTCGGCTTCCTGCTGCCCCTGCTGGTGTGGACCGGCGTCGAGGTCGGTCCCGGCCCCTGGCTGGCCCTGGTCGCCATCGAGGCGCTCTTCGTCGCACTGGTCGGCGTGGGCGTCACAGCCGTCTCCAAGCTCCCGGCCTGGCCGGTGTGGGCCGCCGCGATCTGGACCGCGGGCGAGGCGGTCCGCGCGCGCGTGCCCTTCCACGGCTTCCCCTGGGGCAAGATCGCGTTCGGGCAGGCGGACGGCGTCTTCCTGCCGCTCGCCGCGGTCGGCGGCACACCCGTGCTCGGTTTCGCGGTCGTCCTGTGCGGATTCGGGCTGTACGAGGCCGGCCGCCTGATCGCCGAGCGGCGCCGTACCCGGACCGTGCGGCGCGCGGCGGCCGCCGCGGCCCTGCTGAGCGTGGCCGTCCCGGTGGCGGGCGCGTTCGCGGCCCGCACGCTGGTGAGCGACAAGGCGGAGGACGGCACCGCGACCGTGGCGGTCATCCAGGGCAACGTGCCGCGCTCCGGGCTGGAGTTCAGCGCCCAGCGCCGGGCCGTGCTCGACTACCACGTGCGCGAGACGCTCAAGCTCGCCGCCGCCGTCAAGGCCGGCAAGGTCGCCAAGCCCGACTACGTGCTGTGGCCGGAGAACTCCTCCGACATCGACCCCTTCGGCAACCCCGACGCGGCCGCCGTCATCTACGAGGCGTCCCGGGCGGTCGGTGTGCCGATCTCGGTCGGCGCCGTCGTGGAGCGGGACGGCAGGCTGCTCAACGAGCAGGTCCTGTGGGACCCGGTCAAGGGACCGACGCAGACCTACGACAAGCGGCAGATCCAGCCCTTCGGCGAGTACCTTCCGCTGCGCTCGCTCGTCGGAGCGGTCAACAAGAACTGGACCAGCATGGTCCGCCAGGACTTCAGCCGGGGCACCAGGCCGGGCGTCTTCGACATCGACGGCGCCAAGGTGGGCCTCGCCACCTGCTACGAGGCCGCCTTCGACTGGGCCGTGCGCGACACCGTGACGCACGGCGCGGAGATGATCTCCGTGCCGAGCAACAACGCGACCTTCGACCGCAGCGAGATGACCTACCAGCAGCTCGCCATGTCACGCATCCGCGCCGTCGAGCACAGCCGCACCGTGACCGTGCCGGTGACCAGCGGCGTCAGCGCCGTCATCCTGCCGGACGGGCGGATCACCCAGCGGACCGGCATGTTCGTGCCCGCCTACCTCGTGCAGAAGGTGCCGCTGCGCACCTCCCGGACGCCCGCGACGGAACTGGGCATCCTGCCGGAGACGGCGCTCGTGCTGGTCGCCGCGGGCGGGATCGGCTGGGCGATCGGCTCCGGCCTGCGCGCGCGGCGACGCGCCGCTGACGCCTGACCGTACGACCGCGGTGCACGCCCCCAACGGGCGGGGGAGCCCCGGACCGGCCGGTTAGGGTCGGTCCATGGCTACTCCTGATTTCATCCGCACGCTCAGGGCCTCGGCCGGCCGGCAGCTGCTCTGGCTCCCCGGGGTCACCGCGATCGTCTTCGACGACGAGGGCAGAGTGCTGCTCGGCCGCCGGTCCGACACGCGCAAGTGGTCGGTGATCGGCGGCATCCCGGAGCCGGGCGAGCAGCCGGCGGCCTGCGCCGTGCGGGAGGTCTTCGAGGAGACCGCGGTGCACTGCGTCGCCGAGCGGGTCGTGCTCGTGCAGGCGCTGGAGCCGGTCACCTACGGCAACGGGGACATCTGCCAGTACATGGACATCACCTTCCGCTGCCGGGCCGTGGGCGGCGAGGCCCGGGTCAACGACGACGAGTCGCTGGAGGTGGGCTGGTTCACGGTGGACGCGCTGCCCGAGCTGAACGAGTTCGGCCACTTGCGGATCAAGCAGGCCATGTCCGAAGCGCCCACATGGTTCGACCCCACGACCGTCGGCTGAAGTGTGGGTGACTCCCACATGTGGTGAGGGATGGGTTCCGCTTAGGGTCGGTGCATGACCTCGTCCCGCCCGCAGCCCGGCCCCGGCCCGCACGTCCAGCCCCTCGCGCTCGATCTCCGTGGCCGCACCGCTCTCGTCACCGGTGCCGCCAGCGGTATCGGGCGCGCCTGCGCGCTGCGGCTCGCGGCCGCCGGGGCCGAGGTGAGAGCCGTCGACCGGGACGCGGCCGGCCTGGCCGAACTGGCCGACCTGGCGGCGGGGTCCGCGGACCTCCCGGGAACGGTGGCCCCGCTCGTGGTGGACCTGACCGACCTCGACGCCGCCGAGCGCGCCGCCGTCGGCGCCGACGTGCTGGTCAACAACGCCGGGCTGCAACTGGTGCGCCCCATCGAGGAGTTCCCGCCGGACGTCTTCCACACGGTGCTGACCGTGATGCTGGAGGCGCCCTTCCGCCTCATCCGGGGCGCCCTGCCGCACATGTACGCGCGGGGCTGGGGCCGGATCGTCAACGTGTCCTCCGTCCACGGCCTGCGCGCCTCGGCGTTCAAGTCCGCCTATGTGGCCGCCAAACACGGTCTCGAAGGGCTGTCCAAGACGGCCGCGCTGGAAGGCGCCCCACATGGTGTGACGTCGAACTGCGTGAACCCGGCCTATGTGCGCACCCCCCTGGTCGAGAAGCAGATCGCCGACCAGGCGCAGGCGCACGGCATCCCCGAGGAACGGGTGCTGACCGAGGTCCTGCTCAAGGACAGCGCGGTACGGCGGTTGATCGAGCCGGAGGAGGTCGCCGAGGCCGTCGCCTATCTGTGCAGCCCCCAGGCGTCCTTCGTCACCGGCACCTCGCTCGTGCTCGACGGCGGCTGGACGGCCCACTGAGCCGCGACTCGGGATGCGTGGAACGTCAGCCCAGGACGGTTCGGGAGGCGGCGCCCTCGGGCACGCGGCGTTTGCGGGAGAACGCGCCCAGGTCGATGACGACGCCGGTGTGTTCACCGGTGTACCGCAGCGGATCGCGGTCGTGGTCGTGGCCGGCCTCGACGCGGTCGACCAGGGTGGCGAGGAACCGGCCCGCCAGGGGGGCGTTCTTGAACTGGTTGCCGCTCGTGCCCATGGCGACGTAGAAGCCGGGCAGGTCGGTGCGGTCGTAGACCGGGGTCCAGTCGTCGGCGACGTCGTAGACGCCGGCGACGCCGGTCGGCCGGTTCGGCACGCGCAGGAGCGGGAACCGGCGTGCCGCCCGGGTCACCTGGGTGTCGAACCGGGCGGGCGTCGGGTGCGGGCTGGACGCGTCGGGGTCGTCGAGCCACTCCATGGGGTCGCAGGCCGGCAGGGTGCTGCCGACGAGGAGGTGTCCGCCGGCGGCGGGGCGCAGATAGGTCCCGAGGTCGACGTCGGCCACCACCGGGCCGGGCAGGTCCTCGGCGCCGCCCCGGCCCGTCGGCGCGGCCACCTGGTGGACCTCCTGGTGCAGCGGACGCACCCCGACGGTGAACTCCGCCCCGACACCGGCCAGCCGGTTCAGCGCGCCCGACCAGGGCCCGGCGGCGTTGACCACCACCGGCGCCGTGAGCGTGGCGCCGTCGGCCAGCCGGATGCCCGCCACCCGGTCCGCGCGGCGCAGGACCCCGACGACCGTGCGATGCAGGAGGAGGCGCGCCCCGGCGCGGACGGCCGCGTCCGCGAGGTTCTGCGCCGCGAGCTGGGGATCGTCGACGAAGCCCGCGTCGGGAGTGGCCAGCGCGCCGAGTTCCCCTGCCGGGCCGGCGAAGAACGCCTCGTCGCGCAGGGGTTTGGGGGGCCCGTAGCGTCCCGCGTCGATGCCGGGGATCCGGCTGCGCAGGGTCGCCGCGTCCCAGCGCTCGTACGGCACCCCGGCGCGGACGAACAGCGCGACGGCCTCGGGCGTTCCGGAGCCCGGCGCGTCGAGGAGCACCGCCCCGGTCCGCCGGAACGCCGCCAGGGAGGCGCCGCGGGAGGCGCCCAGGTGTTCCGCCCACCGCGCCCAGCAGTGCTGGGACTCCCAGGCGGTGGCGACGCCGTCCCAGGTCGAGTAGTTGAAGCGGATGATCGCGCTGGAGGCGCTGGTGGATCCGTGGCCGACGCCGCCGGACCGGTCGACGACCACGACGCGCCGGCCGGTGCGCGCCAGTTCCAGTGCCACCGCGGCGCCGATCACCCCGGCGCCCACGACGACCGCGTCCGCGCCGGGCGGCACCGTGTCCCCTTCCCCGGCCGTCATGACGGCAGCCCTCCGGGCGCGCGGCGGGCCCGGTCGCCGTTCGCGTCCGGGTGAACGGCGCCGGTGCGGTGCGGGCCGTCGTCGGCGTCGTACGGGAAGTGGCACGCGGCGCGGTGCGGTCGTCCGGCCGCCTCCGGCTGGGGGTCCCGCGTGGCGCAGAGGTCCCGTCCGGGACGCCGGTTCGGCCCGACGGGGCACCGCGGGTGGAAGCGGCATCCGGACGGCGGCGACGCGGGGTCGGGCACCTCACCGGGAAGGAGCGGTTCCGCGGCCGGCCGCCGTCCGGGACGCAGGCTCGGCACGGCGGACAGCAGCGTCCGGGAGTAGGGGTGCCGTGGGCCGCGCAGCAGGTCTTCGGTGGCGGCGACCTCGACGATCCGGCCGAGGTACATCACGGCGACGACGTCCGACACATGACGGACGGCGGCGAGGTCATGGCTGATGAACAGCATGGCGAAGCCCATGCGCCGCTGGAGGTCCAGGAGCATGGCGAGGAGCGCCGCCCGGACCGACACGTCGAGGGCCGAGGTGACCTCGTCGGCGATGAGCACCGCCGGTTCGACGGCGAGCGCGCGGGCGACGGCCACGCGTTGACGCTGGCCGCCCGAGAGCTGCCCGGGCACCCGGTCGGCGCAGCCGGGGTCGAGACCGACCAGCTCCAGCAGCCCGCCGATGCGCCGTTCGCGGCCGTGGCGGTCCAGCCGGACGAAGGCCCCGGCCGATTCGGCGAGCGACTGACGGACCGTCATGCGCGGGTCCAGCGCGGTGTCCGGGTCCTGGAACACCAGTTGGACCTGCCGACCCAGCAGGCGCCGGTCGGCCGCGCGCCGCCCCCGGTACTCCCGCCCGCCGACCGTGATCCGCCCGGCGCTCGGGGTGTCCAGCCCGACGACCGCGCGTGCCAGAGTCGACTTCCCCGAACCGGACTCGCCGACCAGGCCGACCGTCGTGCCCCGGGGGACCTCCAGTGACACGCCGTCCACGGCCGTGACCGGCCCGAACGGCCCGTGGTGGCGCACGGTGACGTCGTACAGCGCGAGCCCCGACCCAGCCGTCACCTCTCCGCCTCCTCGGTGTCACGCAGTTCGCAGGACGGCGCCGGGGGCAGCGGCCGCCAGCAGGCGACCTCGTGGCCGGAGCCGAGGGCGACCGCCGCGGGGGTCTCCTCGGCGCACCGGTCCAGTCGACGGGCGCAGCGGTCGTAGAACGCGCAGCCCGGGAGAGCGTTGTACGGATCGGGTGGCCCGCCCTCGATCGTGCCCAGGGGTCGGTCGCGGTCCGCGGCCAGGTCCGGGACCGAGGCGACGAGCATCCGTGTGTAGGGGTGCCGTGCGCCTGTCGCCAGCTCACGGGCGGGAAGGGTCTCCACGATCGTCCCCCCGTACATGACCAGGACCCGGTCGCAGGCGTCGGCCACCAGGGCGATGTCGTGGCTGATGAAGAGGATCGCGGTGGCGTCCTCGCGCCGGATCCGGTGGAGCAGGTCCATGATCTGCCGCTGCACGGTGACGTCCAGCGCCGTCGTCGGCTCGTCCGCGATCATGAGGGCGGGCCGGGTCATCGAGGCCGTCGCGATCGCCACGCGCTGCCGCTGGCCGCCGGAGAGCTGGAAGGGGCGGGAGCGCAGCAGCCGGCGCCCGGCGGGCAGCGCGACCCGTTGAAGCTGGGTCAGGGCCTGTGCCACCGCCTCGGTCCGGGGGGTGCCGAGGTGTGCGCGCACCGCCTCCGTCATCTGGGTACCGATGCTGAGCGACGGGTTGAAGGCCGAGGCCGGGTTCTGGAAGACCATCGCCATTCCCGTCGCCAGCTGCCTGCGCCGCTCCTTGGGGGTCAGCGACCCGGCGTCCCTGCCCAGGAACCGGTGGGTACGCCAGGTCGTGCCGGCGCCGTCCGGCAGCAGGTCGGCGAGGGCCAGTGCCGTCAGCGACTTGCCGGAGCCGGACTCGCCGACCAGCCCGGCCATCTCGCCGCGCCGCAGAGCGAGGGTGACACCACGGACGGGCCGGACCACGCCGTCCGCCGTGGGAAGGGCCACCCGTAGGTCCTCCACCTCCAGCACGTGGTCCTCGGCAGCCGGGCGCTCGGAGGATGCCGGGGGCGGCGCGGGCTCCTCCCGCAGACGTGGGCGGGTGCGTCGCGCCGCGGCCCCGGCGAGCACCTCGCCGAGCAGCTGGAACGCCACGGCGGCGTAGACGATGGCGATGCCGGGCGCCACGGCGGGCAGCGGCTCGGTGTAGACGCGGTCCAGCCCCTGACTGAGCAGCAGCCCCCAGTCGTACAGGGGCGGCTGCACCCCCAGCCCGAGGAAGCTCAGGCCCGACAGGGCCACGAGGGCCGAGCCGGCGGCGACCGTGGTGTTGAGCATCAGCGGTTCGGCGACGTGGGGCAGGACATGGCGCAGCAGGAGCCGGTGGCGGCGCAGGCCCAGCACGCGCGCCGCCGCCATGAAGTCGGTGCCGGCCACTTTGGCCGCGAGGGTCTGGGTGACGCGTGCGAAGCCCGGCGCACAGGCGACGGCGAGCGCCGACACCGCACCGACGGCGCCCGCGCCGAAGAGGGCCGCGAAGAACATCGCGACGAGGAGCGCGGGGAAGGCCAGCAGCAGGTTGATCAGGGCTCCCAGCAGGCGGCGGGCGCGCCCGCCCACGACGGCGGTGAGCGCGCCGAGGGCGACCCCGGCGGCCGCCCCGAGCAGCGTGGCCGCGACGGCCAGCAGCAGGGACAGCCAGGTCGCCGCGAGGAGCCGGGCGAACAGGTCGCGCCCGAGATGGTCCGTGCCGAGAAGGTGAGCCGCGGTGGGCCCCCGCAGCACCGCCGACGGGTCCGGACGCGCGCCTTCCGGCCCCCACAGCACGCCCCCCAGGACGGCCAGGACGACGAGCGATCCGAGCATCGCCAGGGTGATCACGCCCATCGGCGAGGCCCAGCCCGACCGGGCCGCACCGGACCGGCGGGTGGTGGCACGCGGCGCGGGCCGGGAAGGGGAGGACGGCACCATCGGATCACGTCTCCCGGATGACCGATCGGGGGTCGAGCAGCGCGAGGGCCAGATCGACCAGGAAGTTCACCACGAGGACGGCCGACCCCAGCACCAGGACCGCCGCCTCGACGACCGCGTAGTCCTGCGCGGCCACGGACTGCGCCATCGCCGACCCGATGCCCGGCCAGGCGAACACCTTCTCGACCAGTACCGTTCCCGCGATCAGGGCCGGCAGCAGGTTCCCGGCGACCGTCAGTGACGCGGTCAGCGTGTTCGGCGCCACGTGGCGCACATGGAGCGGGACGACGGGCAGCCGTTTCGCGCGGGCGGCACGCACATGGTCCGCGGCCAGAACCCTGAGCGTCTCCACCCGTACGATCCGCAGCAGCACGGCGGTCGGAGCGAGCGCCAGCGCGAGCACGGGAAGCACATAGGACCGGGGACCCAGGTCGCCGGCGACCGGAAAGATCCGCAGGGCGACCGCGAGTCCCGCGACGAGCCCCGCCGCGAGCACGAAGTCCGGCATCCCCGCCACGACGGAGGTGGCCGCGGTGAACGCCAGCTCGCCCCGGGGCCGCCGGCCCCCGCGTGTCCACACCGCGGCGAGCAGCCCCCCGGGGAGGGCGACGACGACCACGCAGGCGAACGCCAGGACGGCGAGCAGCAAGGTGGCCGGCAGCCGTGCCCCGACCAGGTCGGCCACCGGCTCGCCGGTCACCAGCGAGACCCCCAGGTCCCCGTGGGCGAGCTGGTGCAGATACTGCCGGTACTGCGACAACAGGTCCTGGTCCAGGCCGAGTTCACGGCGTTTCGCCGCCACGAGGTCCGGCGGGGCGTCCACGCCCAGCGCGGCCCGGACGGGGTCTCCGGGTACCAGCCTGATCATCGCGAAGGAAGCGGTGACGACCACGAAGAGGGAGACGGCCAGCCGTAGCGCGCGCCGGCCGCAGAACACCGCCCACGGGTGGTGCCGGGCCAGGGCACCGAGCCGCGCGGACACGGTCGTCATGGGGATCTCCTCGACTGGTGGTGGGCGGTCGCGGGGGCGTCCGCCGCGGCTATCGGTGCAGGCGGATGCTGGTCGGCACGATCCGGCCGCCGGGAGCGACGGCGAACGTCGTCCGGTAGCCGTAGACCGTGCTCGTGCCGTCGGCGACGGGCAGCGCGTCGGCCGAGCGGAACAGCGCCGCGGCGGCCCTGTTCCAGTCCGCGCAGCCGGCCGTGCCCGGTTCGCGGAGGGCGAGGGCGACCAGGCGGTCGTACGACCGGTTGGCGACGTGCGCGAAGTTCAGTCCCCGCGACGGCGGCGGGCCGGAGAAGTACGGGACGAGCTGCGCGGGCAGCTGGGGTCCCGGTGAGCTGCCGACGACGACGTCGAAGTCGCCGCTCGTGTACATGGCCTGGACCACCGCGTTGCGGCTCTCGCCGACGAGGTCGACGTCCACGCCCAGCGCCTGCCAGGTCACGGCCATCAGTTCGGCGACCGACGGAAGGGTGGAGCCGAAGTCGGCGCTGCTGAGCAGCCGCAGGCGCAGCGGCCTGCCCCGCTTGACCAGCCGGCCCCGCGCGTTCTTCGTCCAGCCCGCGGCGCGCAGGTCCCGCACGGCCGCGCGCGACGGCAGGTTGCCGGCGGCCACGGCGGCGTGGCAGACGGAGTCCGCGCCGGTCAGATGGCCCGCGGGCGTTCCCTCGCCGCCGAGCGCCACGTTGGCGAGGCCCTTGCGGTCCAGGGCGCCGACCAGCGCCCGCCGCAGCACGGGATCGCTCAGGGGGCGGCCGGAACGTTCGTTGAAGAAGCTCAGCCCGACCACGGTCGGCACCTGGGCGGTGGCCAGGCCGTGGCCGGTCAGCCGCGCGCGGTCCGGGCCGGTCACCGTGGCGATGTTCACGCCGCCCGTGAGCAGCAGGTTCGCCATGGTGGACTCCTGCGGCACCACCGACACCACGATCCGCTCGGGCTGGCCCGGAGCCCGGTTGGTCGCTCCGCGCGGCCCCCACGCGTACCCCTCGCGGCGCGTGAAGAGGTACGGACCGCCCGAGGCGTAGCGGCTCAGCACGTACGGCCCGGTGCCCTCCGTCCGCCTGTCCAGCGCTCCGGGATCCGCGACGCCGGCGGGGCAGACCACGGGCACCAGTCCGATCGTCCGCAGGATGAAGCTGTACGGCGACGCCATCCGCACCGACACCGTCCGTGCCGCGTCGTCGGCCGACACCGTGAACGGGACACCGGGCAGCGCCGCCCGGGCGCCGACGAGCCGGTTGCGGGGATCGCTCGCGTACCTCAGCGACCGGGCCACCCCGGAGGCCGTGAGGACCGTGCCGTCGGAGCAGCTCACACCCGTGCGCAGGGTGAAGCTCGCCGAAGCGGCGCCGGCCCGCCACTTCCCGGCGAGACCCGACACCACACGTCCGTCCGGCGCCACGTCGACCAACGAGTCGTAGGCGTACGGGGCCAGGGCGGGGCCGAACTGCGAGTACGGATGGAAATTCGGGGTCTCGGCGGCGGCGGCGATCGTGACGGTGCCCCCCACGACGACCGGAGTGCGCGTCGATGACACGTCGCCGCCGGCACAACCGGCCAGCACGGCCGACGCGACGGCGGCGGACGCCACCGCGGCCGACCGGGCCCCGGGAAACGACACGGTTCGGCGGTGCATGGCGGTCATCGTGCCACCGCGACCGAGGCCGCCGGCCGGGCTCTCCCGGGCCGCACGCGAACGGCGCGGACGATTTCCCTCGTCCGAGTGAGGCCGCGCGACGCGCGGTACGGGTCCCGCTTTCTGACGCTACGTCATCTCGGGCCCCACACTGGCGTCATGGCGAACCACTCGACGGACCTCCCGGACGGCTCGGCGGCGCGGGAGGTCGACCGGCTCGCGGCCTCGTACTGGGACTTCCTGCTCGCACGCGAGCCCCTGCTGCGGACGCGCCGCGGGCTGGCGGTCGAGTCGCTGCC
>NZ_JBSGDB010000312.1:0-10896 GCF_053602155.1 Streptomyces sp. NPDC004561 | reverse complement strand
CCGGTCGGTCCGTGAAGCAGGAACCCCAAAGCCGGGCGACCGGCCCAACCCCCGCATAAGGGAATCCCCCTCCTTCAGGAGGGGGAGGAAGTCAATGTCGAACACAGATCGGAACAGGGGTGATCATGCGGGGCGCAGTCCGGAGTGTCGTGTGTGGTGCTTCCGTGGTGGCCGCGGCCGTGTGGGCGGTGGCAGGGTGCCAGGTGCAGAAGGATCCGGCTTCGGGCACGGTGGTCGGCCACGTCCACACCGGGGACTCTTCGCGCATGAGTGTTCCGACGACAAACGTCGGGTCTTCTTCCACCGGCCGGGTGCGCGTCACCAATACCGAGGACCACCCGGTGAAGGTCCGGAGCGTCCATACCACCGCAAGCACCGCCGGATCGATGTCCCACCGGTCCAGGGGATCCTCGCGGCCGCCTCAGGTCTCCGCCAGTCTGGGGACGTGTGCCGGAAGGACGCTCAAGCCCGGCGACTCGTGCGAGGTCGAGATCGTGTCCCGGCCGACGGTCGCCGGCGTCAGCACGGTCCTTCTCGTCATCGTGACCGATCCGCCCTCTGCGACCATTCGGGTGAGCCTGGTGGTGCATGCGTCGAAACCGGGTGCCACCCCCAAGACACCGCCGAGCGTGCCGGGGAAGTCTGCGTCCGGGTCGAAGACGCCTTCTGCCGGGAGGACGGGCTCGTCCACCACGCCGGCTCCCGAGAGCGACTCCTCGCCTCCCACCTCGCCGGCTTCTTCTCCGGTCTCGCCCAAGTCTCCGGCCGTCTCGCCGGTTTCCTCTCCTGCCTCACCCGTGCCCTCTCCGTCAGGCTCCCACTCACCTCCCGGGGGGACCGGGCCCGGTGCCGAACCGTCCACTTCCTGAGGGGCGGGAAGGTACTCATCGCGCGGTTCCGCGGACGTCGACGCGAACGCTGTCGTTGTCCGGCAGCAGCACCACCGTGGCCTGCCCGGAGGGCGGCAATGATTCACTCACCAGGTAGTACCGGCCGCTGCTCTTCGCCAGCAGTACGAACCATTGGTACCGGTACCGGTATGGCTCGTGGCCGGCTCCGAGATCTGCCCGCGCGACATCGGGCAGGTCGTAGATGATGGGCTGCCGCGAGTAGACGCGGACCCGGGGCTTATCGCGATAGCCGCCGTTCGCATCCTGTCCGGCATGTGCCAGACCGGAATCGTGGGCGTATCGCGCCATGCCGAAGAACAGCGTCATGACGAGCATGGCGGTGAACAGGGACCCGCCGACCAACCACAGCCTGTCGTCCGTCCGGTGGGTGTTCGGGCGACGCCGGCGCACGGTGCGCAGATGGACCGCACAGATTCCCATGGCGGCGCCCAGTGCCACCACCAGTGTGGGGAGAAACTCCCGGGTCGTACCGGGCCACAGACGGTCAGTGACCGCGTTCGCGTACCAAGGGGGTTCCAGGAACACGACGAGGCCCAGCAGCATCAGTACGGTCCCCGCGCCCAGCAGTCCCCGGGGCACCCAGCAGCGCAGGCTCCGGCTGCCCCTCACCAGCAACCGCTCGAGCAGCCCGAAGGCGAGCAGCGCGCCGATCCCACAGCAGACCAGGAACCACAGGGGCAGAAAGAGCGCGTCGTCACTTTTCACCACGTAGCCCTGGGAGGACAGCTGCAGGTCGTTCGCCGGGACGCCGAAGAAGGAGTAGTACGACGTGATGTAGGCGTTGCCGAAGTAGTAGAGCAGAGCGAAGACGACCGTCCCGGGCGCCAGCACATAGGCCGCCTTCTCGAGGAACGACTTGCCGCCCGGCTCCCGAACGGCGGGTCGGCCGCGGACCGGAAGCCGTGCCGGTGAACCGGCGCGAGTCTTCCGCCTTCGCTGCCCCCGTCCTTGCGCACACACGGTTCAAGGCTGGGCCGCCGCGTCCGGAGCCGCATCCTTGGACGGGCCAGTCGCGTGATCAAGACCCGAGGATCGTCCGCTGTCGTCCGCCCCGCCGGGCTGGTGGCGCTGGTAGGGCGCCGTGGTGGCGGTCTTCAGGGTGGCCGGCGCTGGCGGCTTCGGCTGGAGGGCCGGGTGTTGCCGGTGGCGACGTACTGGCGCAGGAACCTCACGTTGCGGCAGGTGGCGCCATCGCCGACGGTGGATACCAGGGCACCGGCCTGCTCGTCCCGCACCGCAAACGGCGTGGCCGGACGCACCTCAGGTCGCAGCAGGAGGCAGCGAACACCGTCCATCGCCGGGCCCGAGCGCGCGTGGTCCCGCCCCCACCAGGCGGTGGCGCTCGAGTGCTCAGCCCGGGCGATGGCCGGCGCAGCGCCTCTGGACCCGCTCACGGCCCAGGCCAACGACCAGCTGCGCTGCGTGGTCGGCTTCCT
This sequence comes from Streptomyces sp. NPDC004561, assembly GCF_053602155.1. Taxonomy (NCBI): domain Bacteria; kingdom Bacillati; phylum Actinomycetota; class Actinomycetes; order Kitasatosporales; family Streptomycetaceae; genus Streptomyces; species Streptomyces sp. NPDC004561. The sequence goes on along the minus strand of NZ_JBSGDB010000312.1, from coordinate 8,549 downwards.
CGCGCACCACGCCGCCCCCTCCTGCTGTACGGCTGCACAAGAGGGGGTGCCAGTGAGCCTCCGCCACCTTGAAGCCGCAGGTCAAAGGGCTGGTGTGACGGTCCCCCGGGGTGCTCGCGCCGGTCGTCGGCGGCAGCCTGCGGAGTGGATCACCTGTCACCCCGGGGGCAGGGGGGCGCCTGGACGAGATCATGGCGATCGTCGCCGCGCGGCCGTCACGGGCCCAGCAGCGGCGGCAGCTCCTCGCTGACCAGTTCGATGTTCCGGGCGGTCAGGTCGTCCGGCATGCCGGCGATGCTCGCCCAGAAGATCAGGTGTTCCACCGGCAGCCCCTCGACCGTCTCCTTGATCTGGGCGGCGGCTTCCGCGGGGGTGAGGATCTTCAAGGCCCCCCAGGGGGCGTTGGAGGTCCGGTTGCGGAACTCGTCGGGGTGGATGATCGGCGGCCGGGGCTTGTCGGTGCCCTCCACGGACGACTGCCGGTAGCTGTTCATCTGGTGGGCGAGACAGGGCGCGACGCGTGCCCAGGCCTCCTCCGGGTCGTCGGCGAGGATGATCGGCAGCAGGCCGGAGACTCGGGCGGTCGCCGGGTCGTGGCCGCCCTCGACCAGTCCCTCGCGGTAGTGCGGGAACAGCTCGTGGGAGATGTGCAGCAGCCCGATGCCGAGCCGGCCGGCGATCCGTGCGCCGCGGGGTCCGTAGAAGCCGCCCCACAGCGGAACGGGGTCCTGGATCGGGCCCGGGGTGACGCCGCCCTCCTCCCAGAGCCGGCGGACCTCGCGGATGTGCTCCTCGGTCCGCCGGAAACGCCGCGTGAAGTCCGCGCCCATCAGGTCGTATTCGGGAATCCGGTAGCCGGCGCCCATGCCCAGCTCGAGGCGTCCGCCGCTCACGAGGTCGACGATCGCCGCCTCCTCCGCGAGCTGGGCGGGCCTGCGCAGCGCGGGCAGCACCACCGAGGTGCCGATCCGGGCGCGGCGGGTGCGGGCCGCGGCGGCGGCGGCGAAGGTCAGCGGCTGCGGCAGATAGCCGTCCTCGAAGAGGTGGTGCTCGGTGAACCACAGCCCGCCCGCGCCCCGCCGGTCCGCTTCCTCGCAGAATTCCAGGCTCCGCGCGTAGTGGTCGGCCCAGGGGCGCTTCCAGCCCTCCGGGTTCCGCAGGTCGAAGAGAAGTCCTACATCCATGGTGAAGTCCCCATTCACAGAGTGGGTCTGACGGGCCGTAGTAGCAGCTTGTGGCGTATGGCAACCCTCCCCGGAGGGGAGGTGAGGATTTCCGCCCCTTGTGGGCCGGGAACGCGGCGATGAAGAAGCGAGCCCGGCACCTCCGGCGGGAGGTGCCGGGCTCGCCGGGATTTCTGCGGTACGAGATCCCCGGGTCAGGCCTCGCAGAGCCCGTCGACGGCGATCTTCTCGAAGATGTGCGCGTACGACACGATGTCGTCGGGGACCTCGGCGGACATGGCCTGGAACTGCGGGTTGCCGAGCGCCTTGGCGAGGGCCTCGGTCGACTCCCAGATCGCGACGTTCATGAACAACTGGCTCCCCGCCGTGCCCTGGTGCATCTGCAGGGAGACGAATCCCGGCTGCGCCTTCATGAGCTCGGCCTGCTTCTTCCAGTGGGCCAGGAACGACTCGGACTTGTCCTTCGGGACGACGAAGGTGTTGGCCAGGACGATGGGCCCGGTCTTCTCCCTGAACTGCGCGAACATCGGCGTGGTCGGGTCCAGGTTCTCCAGCTTGGCCATTTCTGACTCTTTCTCTCGATCTCGATCTGCTGACGCCCCGTCAGGTCGCGCGTATGCCCTGCGCGAAGCTGAAGAGGCCGTGAGGGTCGTAGCTGTTCTTGGTCTTCACCAACCGCGGATAGTTCTCGGCGTAATAGGAGGTCTTCCAATCCGTCAGGTCCGGGTCGATGAAGTTCTGGTAGGACTCGCCCGAGGAGAGCGGGTCGACGGCCGCGAAGCCCGCGTCGACCCAGGCCTTCGCGGCGGTCCGGAGCTCGTCGGTGACCGGGCCCTGCGCCATGAAGCCCTGGAAGTTCACCGAGAAGCGGCTGTCGCGGTGCACGAACGCCGTCGCGGTGCGGTCCAGGTCCTGGGCGGCGCCGTCGATCGGCAGCACCTGGAGCCCGTGCGTCTGGCCGCCGGACACCCGCTCGTCGTCGAAGAGCGCCAGGATGCGCGCCCAGCCGTCCCGCGGCACGGCATCACGGATCAGGCGGCTGCGCTCCAGCGCGAACGCGGTCCGGGGAAGCTGGCCCCGGGGGAAGGCGCCGGACCGGTGGCATTCCTCGGTGGTCTTCTCGGCACAGCCGAAGATCCCGGTCATCAGGTCACGGTAGGGCAGCACCGAGGTCTGCCGCGAGGCCGGCTTGCCGGTCAGGGAGTGCAATCTGGCCAGCTCCGCGTCGAGTTCGGCCGGGGTTCCGGTGGAGACCACGATGACCGACGGGGTCGGGACATTTCCCGGTGCGGCGTCGGCGAGGGTGACCACCGCCGCCGAGCCGATCGTGCGGGGGCACTCGGCCAGCCAGCGGGAGTAGCCGTCGAGCATGTCGAGCGCCTGGTCGTAGGTGTAGCCGAGGCGCGCCGTGGCCACCTGCGACAGGGCGGTCGGCGTCAGCGTGTAGGACGTGACGATGCCGAAGTTGCCGCCTCCGCCCCCGCGCAGCGCCCAGAACAGGTCCGGATGCTCCCGCGCGGAGGCCGTGACGATCTGTCCGTTCGCCAGCACCACCGTCGCGGAGGTCAGTGCGTCGCAGGCCATACCGAGCGTCCGGGTGAGGAACCCCAGCCCGCCGCCGTGGACGAACCCGCCGGCGGCCACGGTCGGGCACGCGCCGCCGGTGAGGGCCAGACCCGAGCCGGCCAGCGTGTTCAGCACGTCGATGTTCTGTGCGCCCGGGCCCAGCGTCACCGAACCGCCGCCGACCCGCACCGAGTCCAGCCGGGACACGTCCACCACCAGGCCGGTGCCGGTGGAGTAGCCCGCGGCGCTGTGGCCGCCGCTGCGCACCGCCGGAGTCAGTCCGTTCTGCTGTGCGAAGGCGAGGCACAGCGCCGCGTCGCGTGCGTCTGCGCAGTAGGCGACGGCCTGCGGGGCGATGGCGTCGAACTGCATCAGGTCCAGCTGCTTGGCGACCGCGTACCGGGCATCGGAGGGGAGCACCAGGTCCCCGGTCAGGTGCCCGCCCAGTCGGCTCCAGGCAACGGCGCCCGGACCCAGGGCACGGGTGGCGGGGGCCGCCGTGGCGGCCGCCCCCGCCACGCCGGCCCCGAGCAGCGCCCGACGGGTGATCATGAGGGGACCTTCGCTGTGCGGTCCGGTGTCCCGGCCGCGGGCACGCCGCCGATGCCGGCGTCCAGACCGCCGAGCCGGGAGGCCAGCAGCTCGCGCACCGCCCGGTGGCCGAGGAGTTCCCCGAACAAGGAGCGCACCGGCTCGATCTCCGGGCCGCCGAGCATGATGAGCGCCTGGGCGTCGATGATCGCCATGGCGCGCCGGCCGGCCCGATGCCGCTCCTCGTGGTACGAGTCCAGCAGCCCGGCCGGCGCGCTGCCCGCGACCTCGGCGGCGAGCTTCCAGCCCAGGTCGAAGGCGTCCTGCAGGCCGAGGTTGATGGCCTGTCCGCCGACCGGCAGGTGGCGGTGGGCGGCATCCCCGGCCAGCAGCACCCGCCCTTGGCGGTAGTGCGCGGCCTGGCGGCTGACATCGCCGAAGGCGTTCACCCACACCGGGGTGCCGCCGCTGATGTCCTCCCCGGTCACCCGTGACCACGCCGCCGCGACCTCGTCGAAGCCGGGCGCGGCAGTACGCGCCGCGGGTGCGCGCCCGTACTCGTGCACCATGACCCGGGTCAGTCCCTCCCGGGTCGCGGCGACCGCGAAGCCGCCGGGCAGCCGCTGGAAGCGGCGGTCGGGGATGTCCACCCCGCGGAGGTCGCAGCGCAGCAGCTCGCGGCGGGCGTCCCGGCCGGGGAACTCGAAGCCGGCCAGGGCGCCGACGGTGCTCTCCTCGCCGTCGCAGCCGACCACGTACTCGGCGCTCAGCCGCACGCGCCGCCCGGAGTCGCGCCCGGCGCGCACGACGGCGTCGACGCTCACGCCGTCCGCAGCCTGGTGCAGGGCGCAGACCTCGTGCTCGCGCCGGATGTCCGCGCCGAGCTCGCGCGCCCGGTCGCCGAGCAGTGCCTCGACCCGCGCCTGCGGCACCTTCCACTGGCCCGCGAAGGGGGAGGGCTGGCTGTCCAGGTCGAGGGGCAGACCACCGAAGTGTCCCCGGGGTTCGCGGGGCACGGTGCCGAGCGGCGCCAGCAGGCCGCGCTCGTCCAGGAGCTCCATGGTGCGGGCGTCCAGGGTGGTGGCCCGGGACTCCGTCGTCGGTGCGGCCAGCCGCTCCAGCACCGTCACCTCGGCCCCGCCGACGCGCAGTTCACCGGCGAGCGCCAGCCCGACGGGCCCGGCACCGACGACGATGACCCGACTGCCCATGTCAGCACCGGCCTTCGGCGTGGTCCTCGGCGCGCACCAGGGAGACGCCCGTCCGGTACGGCTTCAGGCCCTCGGACTCCGGGCCGCTGCCGGCCGCCGCCACCCGGGACTTGAACGCGCCCGCGTCGAAGAGGCCGATCTCGCGCGTCGCGGCGCGGCCGTCGCTCGGCCGCTCGTTCATCGGGCGTTCCAGTGGTAGAAGCGCTGTGCCATCGCGTCGGCCGGCGACCGCCAGGTGGCCGGGTCGTAGGCGTCGATGAACGGCTTCAGGTCGGCGCTGACGTTCACGAAGAGCGGGTGGTTCTTGGCCTCCTCGATGGCCGCGCCGCCGTCGTCGGAGTCGAAGTCCTGGAGGTGGAAGTAAAGGCCGCGATAGCTGAACAGCTGACGGCGGCGGGTGCCCATCAGCCCCGGCATCTCGGTGCTGTCGAACTCCCCGAAGATACGGGAGACCTCGCCCTGCGACGCCGGGTCCATACGAGCGACGATCAAGGTGCTGTGCATCGATCTCTCCTCATTCGAAGGCGATTACTGACGGGAGGTCGCCACACGACTCGTCCCGAACCAGCGGTCCAGCGCGTCGGGCAGCGGCCCGCACCCGGGGTCCGCCCAGGCGACATGGCCGTCGGGGCGCAGCAGCACGGCGGACGTCCCGGCGAGCAGGCACCCCTCCGGGAGGTGGTGCGGGGCCGCCGTCACCACGTCGACCCGGTCGGCCCAGGGTTCGGCGGCGCGGCGCAGCTCCGGGTCGTCCGCCAGGTCCAGCAGCACGCCGCGGCCGGTGCTCAGGCCCGCGATGGTGGTCGTCGCTCCGGACGGCCCGCGCAGGTCCCGCTTGGGGATGCGGGCACCGAGCAGCGGATGCGCGCCGGGGCCGACGTCGTAGCGGATGTCGAGACCGCTGACCATCCCGGCCAGATGCCGGCGGACCTCGGGAAGCTCCATCAGGTCCGCGACCACCTCGCGCAGCGGCTCGACCTCCGATCCGGACAGGAAGAGCACGCCCTGGGCCAGCGTGTTGACCAGAAGCCGGGCGCCGACGGGATGGCGTTCGGCGTGGTAGGAGTCGAGCAGGTCCGGCGGCGCCCACCCGCGTACCACCGCGGCGAGCTTCCAACCGAGGTTGACGGCGTCCTGCACGCCGACGCTCAGGCCCTGGCCGCCCACCGGGAGATGGGTGTGGGCGGCGTCGCCGGCCAGCAGCACCGAACCCCGCCGGTATTCGGTGACCTGCCGCGTCGCATCGCCGAAGGAGCTGATCCAGTGTGCGGTGCCGCCATGCATGTCCTCCCCCGTCAGGCGCTCCCAGGCGTCCGCCACCTCGGCGAACTCCGGGGGCCGGGTGCGCCGCCGGGGCGGGACGCCGTGTTCGACGACGATGATGCGGTCGACGCCGCCGCCGAGCGGGGTGGCCATCACCATGCCGGTCGGCAGCCGTTCACCGATCGGACGCGGCCTGAGCGCGCATCCGCCGATGTCGGCGACGAACATCTCGCGGGTCGACGGGGTCCCGGGGAACTCGAAGCCGGCGGCACCGCGCACAAAGCTGTGCCCGCCGTCGCAGCCGACCAGGTAGCGGCAGCGCAGCAGGCGCGGCCCGCCGGGGGTCTCGACCTCGACCCGCACGCTATCGCCGTCGTCGTGCAGGCCGACCACGGTCCAGCCGCGCCGGACGTCGGCGCCGAGCTCCGCCGCCCGCTCCCCGAGCACCCGCTCGGTGGTGGCTTGCGGGATGCTCCGCGCCCCGAAGTGGGCATCCATCAGGACGCTGTAGTCCAGCGGCAGTCCGCCGAAGTGCCCCGAGGCGCTGATCCCCAGGTCGCCGAAGCGGGGCAGCAGCCCGCGCTGGTCGAACAGCTCCACCGCGCGGGCGGTGAAACCCAGGCTCCGCGACTCCTCCGACGGCTTCTCGAGCCGGTCCAGGACGAGGGCCTCGACGCCGCCGAGGCGCAGTTCCGCGGCCAGCACGAGCCCCGCGGGGCCCGCGCCGACGATGATCACCGGAGCGTCCATGGGGCCTCCTTGGCAGGCGGGAACCGCGGCAGGCAGCCGCGGACAGAAAGGGCGGTGGTGTGGACAGACGATGCGCGGCGGCAAATTATTAAGGACAGGGCCGCCCGTGAGAGGAATTCGAAGATATCGGGCTCGGCCGCCCTGCTGTGAATTACCGTGCCACCGCGCCTGTCGCGATGTCAACTCCTCATTTCTGTCCCGGCAGTTCTCCACCGCGCCTCTATTTCCTCTCCAGCGCGCCACTACCGCCACCGGGCATCCTTGGCGTCCTGACTGTGGAATGCGCGCAACTCAATTCCTTCTATTCCCGCCCGCCGTTATTCGAATACACGAAAACACGAAGAAGGATCCCCGAGTGGCCGTGTTATTCGAAACGGCCCGAGCAGATGCGGAACCAGCCCGGTTCGGCGCGCCCCGCGGGCGCTGAGGGGCCTGCCGATCGGTATCGCCGTCCCGTCCCCGCCGAATGACGACGAAAAACCCACCACCACACCAGAGGAGGCCCGGTGACCCGTCCGACCCCCTTCCCTCAGGACCGCACCTGCCCCTATGAACCACCCGCCGGCTACCAGTCCCTGCGGCAGGAGGGCCCGCTGGCCCGCATCACGCTCTACGACGGCAGCACCGCGTGGGCGGTGACCGGCCACGCCGAGGCCCGGAAGCTGCTCGGCGACCCGCGGCTGTCGGCCGACCGGCGCAAGCCCGGCTTCCCCATGACGAGCCATGTGCTGACGGCGCTGCGCCACTTGCCCCCCTTGCTGTTCAACGCGGACGAACCGGAGCACGGCCGGCAGCGCCGGATGCTGATCCCCGGATTCGGCGTGCCGCGCATCAGGGCGCTGCGGCCCCGGATCCAGCAGATCGTCGATGAGCTGCTGGACGCGATGGTCGAGCAGGGCCCGCCGGCCGAACTGGTCTCGGCGTTCGCGCTGCCCGTGCCGTCGATGGCGATCAGCCTGCTGCTCGGGGTGCCCTACGAGGACCACACGTCCTTCGAGGAGCTGTCGCGGCTGGTCATGCGCGGGTCCGGGCCGGAGGAGTCCGCGGCCGCACGGGGCAAGATGCTCGGGTACCTGGAGGGGCTTCTCCTCGACAAGGAGCAGCATCAGCGTCAGGGGCCCGAACCCGGCCCGCACTCCGGGCTGCTGGACGAACTCGTGCGCGACCGGCTGCTCACCGGCCAGACGGATCGCGAGGAGATAGCCAGGCTGGCGTTCAACCTGCTGGTGGCCGGGCACGAGACCACCACCAACATGATCTCGCTCGGGACGCTGCTGCTCCTGAAGCGTCCGGACCGGCTGGCCGCACTGCGCGCCGATCCGGGCCTGCTGCCGCAGACGGTCGACGAGCTGCTGCGCCATCTGTCGGTCGTGGACGAGCTGCTGCGGGTGGCCACCGAGGACATCCCCTGCGGCGCGCAGGTGATCCGGGCGGGCGAGGGCGTCGTCTTCAACACCTCGATGATCAACCGGGACGAGGGCCACTTCCCGGAGCCGGACGCGCTGCGCCTGGACCGCAGCGGGCAGCACCATCTGGCGTTCGGATTCGGGGTGCACCAGTGCCTGGGGCAGAACCTGGCGCGGCTGGAACTCGAGGTGGCGCTCGGAACCCTGTTCCGGCGGCTGCCTCGGCTGCGGTCGGCCGTCGATGTGGAAGAGCTGCCGATCAAGCCGGGGGACACCATCCAGGGCCTGATCGAGTTCCCGGTCACCTGGTGACGGATCCCGGCGAAGGGCAGCGACGAGGAGGGATGAGGGAGATGGCGAGGATCGAGGTGGATCGCGAGGCGTGCATCGGCGCGGGGCTCTGCGCCTGGAACGCACCCGAGGTGTTCGAACAGGACGAGGAGGGGCTGAGCCGGGTCCGGGCCGGCGCCGGATCCGGGGAGGGGCCGGACGAGGACACCCTCGACGAGGCACTGTCGGCCTGCCCGGCCCAGGCCATCCGCCTCACAGAGGACTGACCTGACGGCGGCCACGGCAAGCACCGCCGGCGTACCTGGCCAACGCCCCGCACTGCACACCGATGAGCCCGTTCCCCTGGC
>NZ_JBSGDB010000311.1:338-10908 GCF_053602155.1 Streptomyces sp. NPDC004561 | reverse complement strand
CGGAGCCGGGCGCCACACCCTGACCCCGGCGGCGTACACCACCAGCCCGACGAGCATTCCCGCGCCCGCCCCGAAGCACAGGGTGGGCACCAGAGGACGGGGCGGTACGGCGCCCGTGCGGCTGCCCCGGACCACCACACCCAAGGACGGCAATCGAGTGTCTTTCTTCACCATCGGTCACCGCGGTGTCATGGCCGCCGAGCCGGAGAACACCCTGCGCTCCTTCCTGCGGGCCGAACGCGAGGGGCTGGACGGCATTGAACTGGACCTGCACCTGAGCAAGGACGGTGAACTGGTCGTCATGCACGACGAGACCCTGGACCGTACGACGGACGGCTCCGGTCCCATCGCCGACCAGAAGTTGCGGAAGCTCAAGAAGCTCGACGCCGGCCTCGGCGAGCGCATCCCCACGTTCGGGGAGGTACTGGACGCCGTCGGGCCGACGCTGCCGATCCAGGCGGAGATCAAGGACGTGGCCGCAGCCCGGTCGCTGGCCAAGGTGCTCACCGACCGCGACCTGCTGGACCGGGTCTCGGTGCTGTCGTTCCACGACGTGGCGCTGATCGAGATCCACAACCTGCTGCCGCGGGCCCGCACCGTGCTGGTGGCAGGCCCCAGCGCGCACCGCGACACCTTCGTCGGCCGCGCTCAGAAGGTCGGTTCCACCCTGGTCAGCGTGGAGCTGCGCCAGCTGAACCGGGCCATCGTGGAGAAGTGCGGCGCCGCCGGCATCGACGTGATGGCCTGGACCGTCAACGACGAGCGCGACCTGGCGCTGGCCCGGGCGCTCGGTCTGGTGGGCTGCGTGACCGACCAGCCCGGCATGAAGCGGCTGGTCGAGGCCACGGCCTGAGCTCAGGGGTCCGAGCGGGACCGAACCGCCGCCCGTGCGGTCGGACAGGAGCGTGAATGCTGTGGGTCGCAGGCCCTTACGCAGGGCAACCCACCTGCGGTCCGACCTGCTAGGACGCCACAGCCGTAACAGCCGTAACAGCCAGCCGTAACAGCCGTAACAGCCGGGACTCTGAATCTCCCGCGACAGACAGGTCCCCTCACCGCTCACCGGCGAGGGGACCTCGTGGTTGTGCCGCCGTCTGGGCGCGTCGGGTTCCGGCGCGGCGATGAGTTCGCCGACTCGCGCAGGTCTACCCCTTGACGGAGACAACCGACTCATCGGGAGCAAGCCATGGGCCTCATCCACATCGAGCTGTTCGCGACTCTGGACCTCGTCGCGCAGGCGCCCGGCGGCCCCGAAGAGGACCCGGTGGAGTTCCCGTTCGGCGGCTGGCAGGCGCCCCTGCTCGACGACGTCGCCGGGGCACAGGTCGGTGCCGCGTACGAAGGCACCGATGCCCTCCTGCTCGGTCGGCGGACGTACGACATCTTCGCCGCCTACTGGCCCCACCAGAAAGGCGGCGAGGGCAGCGAGATCGCCACGCTCTTCAACAGTGTGCCGAAGTACGTGGCCTCGCGCGGCAGGCCCGACCTCTCGTGGGCCGGTTCCACACAGCTGGGCCCGGATCTGGTCGACGCGGTGCGCGACCTCCGTGACCGGCACGAGCACGTGAAGGTCGTCGGAAGCCTGAATCTCGTGCAGACCCTGCTGCGCGAGAAGCTGTTCGACCGTCTGGACCTCTGGCTGCACCCGATTGTGCTCGGCGTCGGGAAGAAGGTGTTCGACGGTGGCGCGGTGCCCACCAACCTCGTGCTCCTCGCACCCCCGGCAGCCAGCCCGACGGGAACCGTGTACCTGCGCTACGGGCTCGCCGACGGCACGCCCGCCACGGGGGACATGACCGCACCCGATCGTGGTGCCGAAAACGACGACTGAAGCCCCCAACGCCTGGTGGGCCCGTATCACTGTGGAACGGGTATCGGGATATCTGCCGTCGCATGGCCCCGAGCCGAGAGCCCCTGCAGCTGGGTGAAGGCGACCGGATTCCGACCATCGAAGGTGTCCATCGGGGCCAGGTATCCCGCTCAGCCAACCCAGGAGCGCGCATCCTGCGCTGCATCCATGAGCACATCGACGCTCTGCGCGTCCTCGATCGACAAGCGTCCTGGTCGATTCCACTGTTGGATTTCCGGGTCGAGGCAGGAATCCGCAAGCACTTGTGCGTCGTCCACTTCCCAGGGCCGCAGTTGCATTCCACTCGTCAGTTGGAAGACCGGCTGCTGACCGCGGCTCATGTGCCCAGCGGGGACAACGGGAGGTATGGAAGCGATCATCGAGGCATGATGCCAGACCCGAACCTGCCCGACCGCCTGATCATGGAGCCGGATCGGGCTACTACGACCCGTCCCGGTAGCCCCGTCGACCGCGCGCCGAAGGTATCGCCCGTGTTCGCCCTGTTGTCGGCCGACGGTGTCAGCCCGTGCTGAGTGGCGCGGTCTTCTCGGCGTCGAGTTGGTGGTCGGCCCAGACGTAGGTTTCGGGCAGCAGGTCGGTGATGAGGACGGTTCGGATGCGGTCGCCCTCGCCGACGATGACCTTGAGGGCAGGGAAGTAGTCGAGGAGGACTTGCCGGCACCGGCCGCATGGGGGGACAACCCCTCGCTCGCGGTCGCCCACGGCGACGATCGTGTCCAGCTCGTAGGCGCCCTGGGCGGCTGCCGAGCCGATGAGGACCAACTCGGCGCAGGGGCCTCCGGTGAAGTGGTAGGCGTTCACGGCGGTGATGATCCGGCCGTCCTGGGCGCGGGCCGCGGCTGCCATGGTGTGGTTGTCGCCCCGGCAGCGCGTGCGGGCGACGTGGGCTGCGGCCTGGATGAGTTCGTGGTCGACGGGGTGGGTCTGCGTGGTCATCTTCTCTGCCTTCGTCGGATGTCAGGCGACGCTCGCAGGTTGCCTTCCAGAAGCCTAAGGCGCCGTCACCGGGGCGCGCATGCCGCGCCGAGCACAGTTGCACAGCAGGTCCGCCCAAACTCGCCTGATTCGCGGTATCCGTTCTTGAGCCCGACGAGTTCCTTCGAACCATCGGCGAGCACCTCCACACCATCACCAGGACGCAGGCTTTGGCCTCTTCCAGGCGGACGTTGAGGTGGGATGCCGTCGGCCCAGACGCACACGTAGCCGGCCTCAGACAGGTCGCAGTTCATCAGCGCGGCGAGCAACGGTGCTGGGTTCACAAAGCCGCAAATGTGCTAGAGGCTATGCCGAAGTCCGCGATCACACGGGGTGCCGCCGTAATCGCACCCCAGATCGTCGCTCTCGTCCGTGCCAGAGCCCGCTTCGAACGCGGCCTGCTGGTCGAGCGCCTGGACCAGGTGGCGTAAGGCAGCAGGGTGATGCCTCGCTGCCGTAGCCGACGGATAGGGTCCGTGCTGACAAGAACGGACCGAGGAAGGGCAAGAGCTGAGTGGGCGCCTCATCGTGGCACTACGTCGAACCTTATGCCGGAGACATCTCGGCGGCCTTGGCCACCGTGCGGCAGCGTGAATTCCAGAGACTCTTCGTCCACGGGACCTCCTGGGACGGGCTCGAGACCGCAGGCCGCTCACTCACCTCTGTTGATGACCTTGACGACCTTTGGGAAGACGAGACCTTCGGCAGCGAAGGAACGCACACGATCATCGACGTGTGGGAGGTCATCGAGGCCGAGGCGTACGACGATGACCACACCATGCGCCCGCTGTCGGACGAGGAATCCATCGAGATCTTCGGAACCGCGCAGCCGACCCAAGGAGATTTCGAACGAGCCCAAGAGCGCTACGACGCACGGCAATCCGGCTCGGAGGAACTGTGGGACATGCCGCGTTGGTCAGCCTGGTGCAGGCCGCTGCAGGACGCCACCGGGGCGAACACGATGATCGCCTTTTGGGGCAGGTCTGGCGACTGAAGGCCATGACTTGATCCAGAGGTCTTGACGAGGCCCGCACCCTCTTGGTGGCCCGACAAGGGCGACCACGGCGCCGGAGGCACGGTTTGGGTGCCCTACGGCGGCGGGTGGGAGATGCTTTCCGCCAGCCAGCACGCCGTCAACTGGTCACACGCAAAGAGCCCTCGTCGAGCAGGAGATGGCCACTCTCGAGTCCCGGCGACTTCTCCGCGAGCTCGGCTTCCCAGGCATGTGACCGCCCTCGCTGACGCGGTGCGTCTCTGGGATCTCGGCGAGCGGGGTGGTCTGGGCGACCAGGGGGTGTGAAGCGCCCAGATCACCCCGCTACCGAGCAGGGCCTCCCTGATGATCAAGGGCCGCCGGAGCGGATCCCACGTGAACAAGCCTCCAGGTGTACGAGCCCGCTCGATCGAGCCGTACCGATCATGAGCTTTCTAGAGCCCCGGAAGGCGGTCGGATCAGCGCAGGCCGGCGAAGAGGTCGTTCTCGGGCACGGCCGCGCCGGTGGTGTCCTGGACACGTACGAAGGTCTCGACGCCCATCAATTCGGTGAACCTTTTCTGGCCCATCTTGAGGAAGAAGATGTTCTCGCCCTGGCTGGCGTGCGCGGCCAGCGCATCGAACTTCTGTCCGCCGAACGCGGTGGTGTCCACCCAGGTGGTGATCTCCTCGTCGGGGAGTCCGATCTCGGCCATCGCGGCGGCCTCGGCGGGATCCGGCTCCTGCCAGTCCGCACCGAACTCGCGCATGACCTCCCCGAACCGCTGCATCATCGAGCGGGGTGCCGTCGTCCAGTACACCTTCGGTGTTGGCACGGTCATCGCCAGCGCCGTCATCGTGATGCGGTTTGCCTGGATGTGGTCGGGGTGGCCGTAGAAGCCGTTCTCGTCATACGTGACGACCACGTCGGGTTGGTAGCGGCGCAGGAGTTCCGCGAGTCGGGCGGCGCCCTCCTCCACGGGTGTCTGCCAGAAGGAACCGGGGGCGTCATTGGTTGGCCAGCCCATCATCCCGGAGTCGGCGTAGTCGAGCATCTCGAGATGACTGACCTTCAGAATTTCGCAGCTTGCCTCAAGTTCTTGGCGCCGCATCAAGGCGACGGCTGCCGGATCGTGCTCGGGATCGCCTGGCTTGACACCTTCCGGTCCGTCACCGCAACTGCCGTCGGTGCACGTCACGAGGACCGTGCGGATGCCCTCCGCCGCGTACCGTGCGAGGACACCTCCCGTTCCGGTGGCCTCATCGTCGGGGTGGGCGTGCACCGCCATGAGCGTCAAGGGCCGGTCATTCATTTAAGCAGTCCTCCTGTGGGAAAAGGTCTCGGTCCAAGTCTGCGACAGGCGCCTACGGGGTCACCCCGATATCGGGTGACCAGGCGTACCGCGGACCCGGGGGCCGGGGTCGCGTGGGGGCTGACGGACTTTTGGTCTCTTTGGCCCCCCGCCCACGCGGCGCCGGTCCCTCGGCTGGTGCAACAGTGCTGAGGGGATTGGCTGTTCCCGCCGGGGACGGGAACGCTCCTGGGACTTGGCCCTCTCCACCGTGCGCTTCGCTTCCGGACTTGCCCGTGAGCCTGTACGTGTTCATCGGCTCGTTGTACCGGCTCGGGCCCCGGCGCACCGGCGCGCTACGTCACGCCCGGGCGCCGCTACCTCAAGCTCAGCGGCGGCCTGCAGTCTCCCACCGGACCGAGCTCCGTGAGCGCCTCGTAACTCCTGCCGACCTGCGAGGTCTGATGGGCGGGGCTGGCCTATTGCATGACGCCGGCCAGTTTCGGAACGCCGCGCGATGCCGATCTACTGACCGCCTGCCTTGATCGCTGTCTTCGCCGCCCCGGCCGCCAGCATCCGCCAGCATCCGCCAGTGCACCGGCCGCTGAACGGTTGCACACCCACTCAGAAGTGGCTCGCTTACGCGAAGTACGGACGTTCATCGGCCTGTCCTGGTGGCGACGGCCGGGCTGCCCTCCGTGTAAATCCTGGAGTGATGTCGTGAGTGATACTCGGCATCGGCGTCGACGACGGCCACGATTCCTTCAGATTTTCACTCCTCTCCGTGGTTGACCATGAGCGCAGTGCAATCGACGTGGCGCGAAGTCCTCTTGAGCCGGCCCGGAGTCGGCAAAAGACTGCTGCGGTATCAAGGCCGCGCACTCGTCCCCCGGGACCCGCGGCACAGCAGTCACGATCGCAATGTGAGGAGAACGTCGATGCCCGACGCCGGCCGTCGAGACGACGCACACTCGATCACGCTGACCGATGGAACGGCCACCCGAACCCGGGAGGCGGCCCCCGTCGACCTGGTGCCAGTTCAGGAACTGCACCGCCGTTGCTCGCTGGGCAGCCGAGCCCTGCGATACCACGCGGGCAAGGCCGGGCTCTCACCTGCCGAATGGCGTCAGTTGGCCAGCCCAGAGCGCGGCACCACGCTGGTGACCGCTCCAGCCGAGCGTACGGACCACATCATCGCGATGACGAACGTCATGCGCACCGATCAGCAAGGGGTGGGGGAACTCGCGATCCTGGTCGAGGATGCTTGGCAGGCACGGGGGCTTGGCACCGCGCTGGCCGAACATGCGGCGACCGTTGCCCGACGCGAGGGACACCACGCGCTGGCCGCCGCGGTGGCGGCGAGCAACGAGCCGATGCTCCAAGTCCTGGAGAAACTGGACGCGAGGCCGGTCGGAGTCACCGGGTCCGTGCTCGACCTCCGCATCCTGCTCTAGGCGTTCATAGGTCGTCGTGGTGGGTCGTGAGGGGTGATGCGCCGTCTTGAACTCGCAGAGGCGGAGTGGGAGTTACTCGCTCCGCCGATACAGCGGGCTGCGACAGTACAGCCGCGCGTGGAGGACCGGCAGGCCGTCAATGGGTGGGACCGTCTACAAGATCGAGGCAAGTGGAACCGTGGCGTCCGGTCATGGGCGCGGGGCGCGCCAGGAGTTGAGGGGGAGTGGGCCGCGGTCGATGACGGTGCGGATGCAGATGGTGCTGCGGGCGTCGCGAACGGGGCCGATGGCCAGGATCTGGTCGGTGAGGACCTTCTCGAAGGTCCTCAGGTCCGGCACGGCGAGCTCGACGAGGAAGTCGGCGTCACCGGAGACCACGTGGCAGGCGACCACCTGGTCGATCGCCTTCAGTGCCTCCTCGACCACCTGGGAGGTGGTGCGGGAGTGCTCGACCTTGAGGGAGAGGAACACGGTCAGCCCGAGGCCGAGGCGCTCGCGGTCCAGATCGGCCCGGTAGCCGGCCAGGACCCCGTCCTCCTCCAGTGCCTTGGTGCGGCGCAGGCAGGACGAGGGTGACAGGCGTACGGCCTCGGCGAGGTCGACGTTGGGGGTACGTCCGTGGCGCTGGAGGTGGTCCAGGATCGCCCGGTCGATGCGGTCGTACATGGGACGTGGCATGAAATGCAGCGTAGTGGCCGGATCGGCGCACAATCATGCATCGCGGGACCCGCTGGGCACCGGATACGCCATCACGTGCCGCGCATGACGGCGCATCCTGGTCACGCGCTCCGGCCGGTACGCCGGACCCGCCGCCTCCGTACCCCTCTCACGCACATCGGACTGCCGCATGCACCACTTCCCTCTGGAACCCGACCGCGCCTCGATGACCGAGATGGGCCATCTCGTCCTGGACCGCGTCGTCGACCGCACCGACAAGCTGGGGGCCCGCCCTGCGACCAGTCCGCTGACCCCGCAGGCCGAGACCGATCTCGTGGAGTCGTTCCTGGCACCGCCGCCCGCCCGGGGCGGCGACCTGAAGGCTCTGCTCGCGCGTCTGGACGAGGCCGCCGACTGCGCTCTGGAGACCGCCGGGCCCGGCCACCTGGCGTACATCCCGGGCAGCGGCCTGTACTCCGCCGCGCTCGCCGAGTTCTACAATCGTGCCGTCAACCGCTACGGCGGCCTGGCCTCGGTCGCCCCGGCGTTCGCCGCACTGGAGGAGAGCGTGCTCCGCTGGATGGCCCGCGATGTGTGCGGACTCCCGGAGGGCAGCGGCGGCCTGCTCACCAGTGGCGGCTCGATGGCCACCTTCTCCGCGACGGTCGCCGCCCGCCACGACAGACTCGGCGAGGATCTCGCCGACGGCACCGTCTACACCACCGCTTTCGCCCACCACTCCGTCGCCAAGGCCGCCCGCCTCGCCGGGATCCGCGCCGGCCACATACGTACCGTGCCGCACACCCCGGACCTGCGGATGGACCCCGACGCCGCCGCGGCGATGATCCGCGCGGACCGGGATGCCGGGCTGCGGCCGTTCCTGCTGGTGGCCACCGCCGGGACCACCGACACCGGCACCATCGACCCGCTGCCGCAGCTGGCCGGCCTGGCTCGCCGCGAGGACGTGTGGCTCCACATCGACGCCGCCTACGGCGGCTTCTTCCGCCTCACCGCACGCGGCCGGGAACGCCTCGCCGGTCTCGAGGAGGCCGACTCGATCACCCTCGATCCGCACAAGACCCTGTTCCTGCCGTTCGGCACCGGCGCCCTGGTCGTCCGCGACATCGCCGCCCTGCACGCCGCGCACGACGGTACCGGCAGCTATCTCCAGGACATGGGGACGGCGGGGAGCGTCCCCGATTCGAGTCGCCTCGGGCCCGAGCTGACCCACGAGATCCGCGGTCTGCGGGCCTGGCTTCCCCTGCACCTGCACGGGGTGGATGCCTTCCGCGAAGCCCTGGACGAGAAGCTCGACCTGGCCGACCACGTACACGACGTGCTGTCCGGCGTCGCGGAGCTGGAGGTTCCGCTACGCCCGGACTTGTCCACCGTGATCTTCCGCGTCCGTCCCTCCGACGGCAGCCGGGCCGCCGCCGAGCTGGCCGACGAGGCGAGTCGCCGTCTGCTGGAGCGGATCAACGGCCATCGGCGCGTCGTGCTCTCCAGCACGGTCGTCGACGGCCGCTACACCCTGCGCGTCTGTATGGTCTCCCACCGTACCCACCTCGACCGCATCGCCGAGGCGCTGAAGATCATCACCGCCGAGGTCGAGCGCCACGCGGCCGTGTCGTGATCACCGGCCGGCTGTGACGCTCAGAGTGGCCAACTGATTCCTGATGCCGGGTGAACGTCGGGACGGGACCCGACGATCGGTTCGGATCGTCGGGTCCAAGTGGGGAGGCTTCACCGAGGGGATGGGATGAACGCAGACACCGTCACCGCGGTCTGCGCGGTCGTGATCGCTGTCGCATCGCTGATCGCTTAGGTCTACCAGGCGCACGCCGTGCCCCAGTGACGCAGTCAGCGATCACGGTGGTCCGGCCGATGGCTTCCTTCGCTCCGGACAGCTCCCCATGTGCCGCTGACGATCACCTTGATCATGCTCGGGGCCGCAGCCTCTGGCGGGACACAACTCGGTCGCCCGGACGGAATCGCTATGAGAGCCTCACGCTCGTGGCAACTGAAACCGAGGTGGGGGAGCTGTTGCACCAGCGCGGCTGGCGGACGGCATTCAAGGTCGGTGAAATGGTGAACGCGTGGGCCGCCCTGGTGAGCGTCATCGAACGCGGCTACGGCGACGACATCTACGAGTACACGAACGACCTCTACTGCCGGAACTGGCTGCACGAGGCGTGGATCCTGCTGGACGAACACCTCGTCCAGCTCTGGACCCCGCAGATCAGAGCTCTGGACGACCGGTACCGGGCCGCGACCGTCGACGACGATGGTCAGGCACTCGACCAGTTCCACAGGATGCCCGGCCCCGACCTGTGGTGGTGGCGGCGACACCCGCGCGTCCTCACCGGAGACCTCGGGTGTTCGCTTCGCTCAGCCGGTGCCATGGGCACCGACCCCGACGCGGCATGACCCTCGGCCTCATGAGTCCGTGCGCGGCCCGCCCCCATCGGGAATGTGATGGGTGGCTGGATCGCGCGATCCGGGAGTTCGGGGCTCGGCATCGATGCCCTCCCGCTTTCGTATGCTGGCGCTGCGAACTGCGGGACGACTGAGGGGGATGCGCGTGCCTCTGCACAGGGGCGATCCGAGATCCGTCGGCGGCTACAAGCTGGTCGACCGGCTCGGCGCCGGCGGCATGGGCATGGTCTACCGGGGCAGGTCGCGCTCCGGTCGTGAGGTCGCCGTCAAGGTCGTACGCGCCGAGTATGCCCAGGACCACGTCTTCCGGACCCGTTTCCGGCAGGAGGTCGAGGCGGCCCGCCGGGTGAGCGGGGCCTTCACCGCAGCCGTCGTGGACGCCGATCCGGAGGCCACACCCCCCTGGATGGCCACCCAGTACGTGCCCGGCCGGTCGCTCGCCGCCCGCATCCGTGAGCAAGGCCCGCTGCGCGTCGACGAGTTACGGCCGCTCGCGCTGGGCCTGGTGGAGGCCCTGCGGGACATCCACCGGGTCGGGGTGGTGCACCGGGACCTGAAACCGGCCAATGTCCTCATGGCGGAGGACGGTCCCCGTGTCATCGACTTCGGGATCTCGCGTGGTGCCGAGAGCCACCACGCCCTCACCGAGACCGGGCAGGTCATCGGTACCCCGACGTTCATGTCCCCGGAGCAGTTCACCGACGCCCGTACGGTCGGCCCCGCGTCGGACGTCTTCTCGCTCGGCGCGATGCTGGTGTACTGCGTCACCGGCCGCGGCCCCTTCGACGCCGACAGCCCCTACCTGACCGGCTACCGGGTGGTCCACCCGACTGCTCGACGGTCACCGTGGCCTGCTCCTTCTCCAGAGTCTGCACCACGCCTCCCGGAATGTTCAGCGCCGGCTCGAGGTCCT
>NZ_JBSGDB010000311.1:0-328 GCF_053602155.1 Streptomyces sp. NPDC004561 | reverse complement strand
CCGGCTACCGGGTGGTCCACAACGAGCCCGTCCTCGACGGGCTGACCGGAAGCGTGCGCGCGGTGCTGGAGCGCTGCCTGGCCAAGGACCCCGCCGAGCGGCCCGGAACGGACGAGCTGGTACGGGAGTTCGCCGAGGTCCTGCCGGAACCCCCGACCGGCGAACCGGGGAAGCTGATGCCTGGGCTGCCCGCGTCGCCCGCCGGTCCGTCCCTCGACGGCCTTGCGACCGCCACCGGCCGCCACCCGCGGTGGCGCCGAGCGCGGACGCTGCTGGCCGCATCCGGCGTGCTGGCCGTGGCACTGACCGGCTACCGGTGCCTACGGCA
>NZ_JBSGDB010000310.1:0-10956 GCF_053602155.1 Streptomyces sp. NPDC004561 | reverse complement strand
GGTCCAGCCCGGCGCCACCACCAGCAGCGCCCCGGTGGCCAGCACGGAGAGCAGGAAGCCGTAACTGCGGGCCAGCCACGGGTCGTACAGCACCAGCAGCAGGACCGCCGTGGCCAGCGCCGGGAGCAGGGATCTGCGGCGCCCGGTGGCCAGGGCCAGCAGCGCGACGACGCCGCAGGCGGCGGCCCGCAGCACGCTGGGGTCGGGCCGGCACACGACCACGAAGCCCAGCGTGAGCACTCCCGCGAGCAGGGCGGTCGCCCGCAGGGACAGCCCCAGGCGTGGGGCGATGCCACGGCGTTCGATCTGCTGGGCCAGGCCGGGCGGCCCGATGAGCAGGGCGAGCAGGATGGTGAGGTTGCTGCCGGAGACGGCGAGCGTGTGGGCCAGGTCCGTCTCCTTGAAGGCGTCGTCCAGCTCGGGCGTGATCCGCGAGGTGTCTCCGACGACCAGCCCCGGAAGCAGCCCCCGCGCGTCCCCCGGCAGGCCCTCGGCCGCCTCCCGCAGCCCGTCCCGGAGCCGACCCGCCAGCCGTTGCGGTCCGCTCGGTCCCGCCACGATCCGCGGCCCCGGCCGGCCGCGCACCCGCAGCACGGCCGCCGTCCGGTCACCGCCCACGAGGGCGGGCGCCAACTGCCCACGCACCCACAGCCGCGTCGACGGCAACACCCGGAGCCACGCGCCACGCCCGCCCTGGGTGTCGGCATCCGGTGGTGGCCACGCACCTCCACTGCGCGCGGCGCTCCTCTCCGTCACCGGCGGTTGCCGGAGACTTCCACGGGGCGCGTCACTCCGCGCCGGTGCCGATGACGGACCGGCACCCCCCTCCGGTGCCGGAACATCCCCGTCGATCACCATCAGCACCGGCGCCCGTGTCCCCGCGCTCCTCCCTTCGCTCTCCTCGACGCGCCGCACCTCGGCGCGGACCAGCACCGACACCGGCGCCGAGTGATCGCCGCGCACCCGTGGCCTGCTCAGCCAGGGATCGCCGGTCACCTCGACCTCGGCGGTCACGGTCGCGAACCGCCGGGCCAGCTCGGGCACCGGACCGCGCCGGACGTCCGCCCCGTGCAGCCCGGCCGACGCTGCGGCCGCGGCGACGCAGAGGAGCACGGCGGCGACCGAGGCCCGCGCCCATGCCGGCCATCCACGGGCCGGCCCCTCCCGTGCGACCTCTCCACCTCGCGAGCCGCGCCCGGTCCGTCCGGCGCGTCCAGCTCGTCGCATCGACAGCAGGGCGACCCCGCCGACCAGGCAGACGACCGTGATCCCGGCGGTCCAGCCCACCGGTGCGTCCAGCAACAGGGCCGCCGTGGCCCAGGCCGCGAGCGCGGGCGGTACCAATCGCAGATCCATGTGCTCGGGGTGGCTCACGGGCGGCCCATGCGGACTCACGGGCGGCCCAGCCAGGTTCGAGGACGGTCCAGACGGGCTCGCGGGCCCGGCTCCACGATCACCAGGACCGAGATCACCAGGACCCTGATCATCAGGACCATGGTCATGAGGACGGCGCTCGGCGGGACCACGGTCCGTGGGGCTCCGATCAGCTGCCGCCCCTGATGCCGTACGCCGCCGCGCACTCGCGCGCAGCCCGTCGTCAAGCGTGCCGCTCATGGCCGTACCAGGTTCCGCAGATCGGTGAAGCGGCGGTTGCCGATGCCGTTGACCTGGCGCAGTTCGTCCACCGAGCGGAAGCCGCCGTGCTGGGTGCGGTAGTCGATGATGTGCCGGGCCAGTACCGGGCCGACCCCCGGCAGGGCGTCGAGCTGGTCCGCGGTGGCCGTGTTGAGGGAGACCGGGGCGGCGGGGCCGGAGCCCGCGGGCCCGGACGCCGAGCCGCCGGCCCGGACGGGCGGCGCCGGGACGGCCGCGGCCCCCGCAGGTGCTCCGACGACCACCTGCTCACCGTCGACCAGGAACCGGGCCCGATTGAGCCCTTCGGTGTTCACTCCCGGGCGGACGCCGCCCGCCGCCCGCAGCGCGTCGGCCACACGGGAGCCGGCCGGCAACCGCTGGATGCCCGGTTTCCGCACCTTGCCGCCGACGTCCACGACGATCTCCCCGCCCGGGGTCGCCGAAGCACCCCCGGCCGCGCGGGTTTTCGCGTCACCCTCGTTCTTCGCGTAGGGCGCCTCCGCGCGCACCACTTGAGGGGCGGTCACGGACTGGGTCCGGCCCGCCCAGAAGTGCTGTACGGCGAACACGGCGGCGGCGACCAGCACCACGGCGAGCGCCACGACTCCTCGCCGCTCCACCCCGCATCGCAGTTGCAACCACACCGGCAGCCGCTCCCGCAGCGCCAGCCCGGCCCGCTCCCGCCAGCCCGGGACCACTGGACCGGCCGGCGCCAACGGATCGGCCGCGCCGTCCGGTTCAGCCTTGTCGGTGGGCAGCGGGTGGAAGGGTGCGGACGGGCTCCGCCCTTCCTTCGCCGCCGCCCTTCCCGGGCTCAGCCCCGGCGCCCGGCCCGTGACCGTGGCCGTCTCCGTACTCGCGGCCGGGCTCACGCCCGGCGGGGCGTTTCCCGACTCCCGCCACTGCACGGCTCGTTCGCCGAAGAGGACCACCGCTCGGCGGCGGAGTTCGTCCGCCGGTGCGCCCGGGCGGTGGGGGATGCGCCGGTGGTCGGTGGGCCGACGCTCGGCGACGCGGCTGCGGCCGTCCGAGGAGAGGCGGTGGCGGATGCGGCCGTCCGAGGCGGGGCCGCGGCCGGGGCCGCTGGTCGGAGTGGCTGTGCGGGAGCGTGATCGAAGTGCCATGTGACGAGGATGGGACATCCCGGCACTTCGCGATGATCTTGGTCAATTCCCGGGGATCACCGGCAAGTTGTGGATAACTCGACCACCCCTAAGAGTGAACATCGGCCAGCCCTGAAGCCCTGCTTCAGCGGGCCGAGACGACCGCTCCCAGCAGTCCTGGCCCGGTGTGGGCGCCGATCACCGCTCCGACCTCGCTCACATGCAGGTCGGCCAGGCCCGGGACCCGTACCCTCAGCCGGTCGGCGAGGGCGGCGGCACGGTCGGGGGCGGCCAGGTGGTGGACGGCGATGTCGACCTCGGCGCCGCCCGCCCGCTCGGCGGCGATCTCCTCCAGGCGGGCGATCGCCTTCGACGCCGTGCGGACCTTTTCGAGCAGCTCGATGCGGCCGCCGTCGAGTTGGAGCAGGGGCTTGACCGCGAGCGCGGAACCGAGGAGGGCCTGCGCGGCTCCGATGCGGCCACCGCGGCGGAGGTAGTCGAGGGTGTCGACGTAGAAGTAGGCGGACGTGCCCGCGGCACGCTTCTCGGCGGCCGTGACCGCCTCGTCCATGGTGCCGCCGGCCTCCGTCACCTCGGCCGCCGCGAGTGCGCAGAAGCCGAGGGCCATGGCGACCATCCCGGTGTCCACCACCCTTACGGGCACCGGTGCTTCCCGCGCCGCGAGGACGGCCGCGTCGTAGGTGCCGGACAGCTCGGCGGACAGGTGCAGCGAGACGATGCCGCTCGCGCCGGACTCGGCGACTGTGCGGTAGGTCTCCGCGAACATCTGGGGGCTGGGGCGGGAGGTGGTGACGGGGCGCCGCTTCTGCAACGCCTGGGCCAGGGAGCGGGTGGAGATCTCAGTGCCCTCTTCGAGCGCCTGATCCCCGAGGACCACGGTCAGGGGTACCGCTGTGATGCCGTGGCGCTCCATCGTCCGTGGCGGCAGGTAGGCCGTGGAATCGGTGACGATCGCGACATGGCGGGACATGAGCTGGAGGTTACCTGCCGTAGTGCTCGCGCGGCAGCCCGGCCCCCGCGCTGGGGGCCCGGAACGGCTCGCTCATGTGGTGCTCTCGGGGCGGGGTTTCTTCTGCCAGGGGTAGGCGGGGCGCGGCGGGGGCGGCGTGATCGAGTGGGGAGCCGGCTCCTCGGCGGGACGGAAGCCCGAAGTCCGGGGCCCGCTCCGGTCCGTGGCCGGGCCATCCTCGGTGGAGGGCGCGGGCGCCTCGGGCCACGGCGGGGGCGCGGCCGCGGGCTCGGCCCGCGTCCAGTGGCGCAGGGCGTCCGCCTCGATGTCGATCTGGGCGCTGAGCGTGCCCAGGTCGTCCTCGGCGAAGCGGCGGGCCCGGTCGCGGACGGCCCAGCGCAGCGAGTCCGCGGACTTGGTGATGCGCTCGGTGCGGCCGCGGAGTTCGGGCAGTCGCGCGGCGAGCGTGGCCCGGTCCGGCTCGGACTCCAGCCGCCGGAGGTCGGCGTCCAGCTCGTGGCCGTGCGCGCTGAGGCGCTCGAAGAGTCCCAGGGACTCCTTCAGCGACTCGTCCTCGGCCACTCCCGCGTGCAGGGCGTCCTGGGTGGCGCGC
The DNA here is from genome assembly GCF_053602155.1 of Streptomyces sp. NPDC004561. Taxonomy (NCBI): domain Bacteria; kingdom Bacillati; phylum Actinomycetota; class Actinomycetes; order Kitasatosporales; family Streptomycetaceae; genus Streptomyces; species Streptomyces sp. NPDC004561. The sequence goes on along the minus strand of NZ_JBSGDB010000310.1, from coordinate 6,635 downwards.
ATGGAGGTGCGCAGCGTCAGGCGCAGCTGGGCGATCTCGCCGGCCGGTCCGATCTGGGCGAAGGACCTGGCGCGCAGCGTGTGGTCCTCGACCGTGCGCCGGGCCTGGGCGATGGTCCGGTCCACTCCGCGCTTGGCGGCGCCGACCGCTCTGATCGTGACGTACGTGCCCAGGGCGACGCAGAGCAGGAAGAGCAGGACGAACACGGCGACGACTGCTTCCATGGCGCTCCTCCTCCGGCCGCTGCGGCGCACGCCGCTGTGCTCTCCACGGTAAACGCAGCGGGCAGGTCCGGAGTTCCAGAAAAACCCCGAACCTGCCCGTAGGGGACTACCCCGAGCCGGTGACCGGCCCCCGGTTCCTACGCGGGAACGATGTTCACCAGCTTCGGCGCCCGCACGATCACCTTGCGGATACCGGCGCCGTCCAGCGCCGCGACGACCTTCTCGTCGGACAGGGCCACCTTCTCCAGCTCCTCCTCGGAGATGGCCGGCGGCACCTCCAGGCGGGCCTTGACCTTGCCCTTGATCTGGACGACGCAGGTCACGGTCTCGTCGACCAGGTACCGCGGGTCGGCGACCGGGAAGTCCCGGTGGACGACCGAGTCGATGTGGCCCAGCCGGCGCCACAGCTCCTCGGCGATGTGCGGGGCCAGCGGGGCGGCCATCAGCACCAGCGCCTCGGCGACCGGGCGCGGCACGGCTGCGCCCGCCTTGGTCAGGTGGTTGTTCAGCTCGGTGACCTTGGCGATGGCGGTGTTGAAGCGCAGGCCCTCCAGGTCCTGGCGCACGCCGTCGATCGCCTTGTGCAGGGCGCGCAGCGTCTCCTCGTCGGCCTCGGCGTCGGTGACGGTGACCTCGCCGGTGTTCTCGTCGACGATGTTGCGCCACAGCCGCTGCAGCAGCCGGAACTGGCCGACCACCGCGCGCGTGTCCCACGGGCGGGAGACGTCCAGCGGGCCCATGGCCATCTCGTACAGGCGCAGGGTGTCGGCGCCGTACTCGGCGCAGATCTCGTCCGGGGTCACCGCGTTCTTCAGCGACTTGCCCATCTTGCCCAGCAGGCGGCTGACCTGCTCGCCCTGGTAGTAGTACGCGCCGTCGCGCTCCTCCACCTCGGCGGCCGGCACGGCGATGCCCCGGCTGTCGCGGTAGACATAGGCCTGGATCATGCCCTGGTTGAACAGCTTGTGGAACGGCTCCGCGGAGGAGACGTGCCCCAGGTCGTACAGGACCTTGGACCAGAAGCGGGCGTACAGCAGGTGCAGCACGGCGTGTTCGGCGCCGCCGACGTACAGGTCGACACCGCCGTGCGGCCGGCCCTCGCGCGGGCCCATCCAGTACTGCTCGATCTCGGGGTCGACCAGCTGCCGGTCGTTGTGCGGGTCCAGGTAGCGGAACTCGTACCAGCAGGAACCGGCCCAGTTGGGCATGGTGTTGGTCTCGCGGCGGTAGCGCTTCGGCCCGTCACCCAGGTCCAGGGTGACGTTGACCCACTCCTCGTTGCGCGACAGGGGGGTCTCGGGCTGGGTGTCGGCGTCGTCGGGGTCGAAGGTGCGCGGGCTGTAGTCCTCGACCTCCGGCAGCTCCAGGGGCAGCATCGACTCGGGCAGCGCGTGCGCGGTGCCGTCCTCGTCGTAGACGATCGGGAAGGGCTCGCCCCAGTAGCGCTGGCGGCTGAACAGCCAGTCGCGTAGGCGGAAGTTGACGGTGCCTTCGCCGATGCCCTGGGCCTGCAGCCACTCGGTGATGCGGGCCTTGGCCTCGACGACGCCCAGGCCGTCCAGGGAGACGTCCGCACCGGAGGAGTTGACGATCTTCGCGTCGTACGAGGCGAACGCGTCGTCCCAGGCCGAGGTGTCGGTGCCGCGGCCGTCGGACGGCTCGACCACGCACCGGATCGGCAGCTCGAAGGCGCGCGCGAAGGCGAAGTCACGTGTGTCGTGGGCCGGGACGGCCATGATCGCGCCGGTGCCGTAGCCCATCAGGACGTAGTCGGCGATGAAGACGGGGACCCGCTCGCCGTTGACCGGGTTGGTCGCGAACGCGCCGGTGAAGACGCCGGTCTTGTCCTTGGCCTCGGCCTGGCGCTCCACGTCGGACTTCGAGGCGGCCTGCGCGCGGTAGGCGGCGACGGCCTCGGCCGGGGTGGCGTGGCCGCCGGTCCACACCTCGTGGGTGCCCTCGGGCCAGGTCTCGGGCGTGAACTTCTCGACCAGCGGGTGCTCGGGCGCCAGCACCATGTAGGTGGCGCCGAACAGGGTGTCCTGGCGGGTGGTGAAGATCGTGATGTGCTCGCCGTCGATCGGGAAGTCGACGCGGGCGCCCTCGCTGCGGCCGATCCAGTTGCGCTGCTGCAGCTTGATGGCCTCGGGCCAGTCCAGCTCCTCCAGGTCCTCCAGCAGCCGGTCGGCGTAGGCGGTGATGCGCATGTTCCACTGGCGCAGCTTGGCCTTGAAGACCGGGAAGTTGCCGCGCTCGGAGCGGCCGTCGGCGGTGACCTCCTCGTTGGCCAGCACGGTGCCCAGGCCGGGGCACCAGTTGACGGGCGCGTCGGAGGCGTAGGCCAGGCGGTACTCGCCCAGGACGTCGGCGCGCTCCGCGGTGCTCAGCTCGCTCCACGCGCGCGTGGTGCCCGGGATCGCGCGCTCACCGGACTCGAACCGGGCGATCAGCTCGGAGATCGGGCGGGCCTTGTTCGCCTCGTCGTCGTACCAGGAGTTGAAGATCTGCAGGAAGATCCACTGGGTCCACTTGTAGTAGTCCGGGTCGATCGTGGCGAACGACCGGCGCTTGTCGTGGCCCAGGCCCAGCCGGCGCAGCTGGGCCTTCATGTTCTCGATGTTGGCCTCGGTGGACACGCGCGGGTGGGTGCCGGTCTGCACGGCGTACTGCTCGGCGGGCAGGCCGAAGGCGTCGAAGCCCAGGGTGTGCAGGACGTTGTGGCCGGTCATGCGCTGGAACCGGGCGTAGACGTCGGTGGCGATGTAGCCCAGCGGGTGGCCGACGTGCAGGCCGGCGCCGGAGGGGTACGGGAACATGTCCATGATGAACTTCTTGGGCCGGGCGACCAGCTCGGCGTCGCCCGCCAGGTCGCCCTTGGGGTTGGGCGCCGCGTAGGTGCCGTCGGTGTCCCAGAAGTCCTGCCAGCGTGCCTCGATGTCGGCTGCCATGGCGGCCGTGTAGCGGTGCGGCGCGGCCACCTCGGCGGCGGCAGCGGGGTTCGTCTCGCTCATGATCCTCAAAGCTCCATCGATCGTCTCTGCCTGCGGAAACGAAAAATCCCCTCGCACAGGAGGGGACGCCGCGCCGATGCCGACCTCACGGGTTCGACCGGGGGTCGGTACTGATCAGCGCGGCCCGCTAAGCAGAAGGCGTACGGCACGCATGGCGCTAGGGTACCGCAGGCCTTGAGCAAGCCGCGACGTGCTTCCGTATCCCTATGGACATGCCAGAAACCCCGCCGGAACTGAACCAAGGTCAAGGATTACTTCGCGTACCGCCCACTAAGGGACACCCCAGCAATCAGATTGTGCGTTGATAACAACGCAATAACGCAAACCCTCGTACTGATCGGTATGACGCCACTTAGAGTTCGGCAGCGGGACCGCTTTCCCGAAACTGCTCGGAGTTGCCCCCATGAACCCTCGTCGTAGTACCAGCTCCCTCCCCAAGCCGGGCCGCTCGGCCTATGGGATGGCATCGGCTGTAGTCCTGCTGCTCATACCCGTGGTCGTGCTGGTCGGAGGCAACCAGTTCCGCGACTTCCTGAACTTCGGCGCGGGCGTGCTGTCCCTGGTCTCGCTCAGCTGCTCGGTGATCTGGGGTCTGGTCGCACAGGACCGGATCTTCCTGAACACCCGGCAGCGGATCGTCGGCCAGGCGGTGCACCGGACGACCTCGGTCGCCTCGATCGCGTTCCTGCTGCTGCACATCACCACGAAGGTCGCGCTCGGCCACACGCAGCTGATCGCCGCGATCATCCCGTTCTCGCTCGGCGTCACCGGAATCGGCGGCCTGATCGGTCTGGGCTCGCTGGCCGGCCTGCTGATGATCTTCGTGGGCATCACGGGCGCCCTGCGCAGCAACTTCGCCACCCCGGCCCCGGTCGCCGCCCGCTGGCGGGCCATGCACATGCTGGCCTACCCGGCCTGGTGCGCGGCGCTGATCCACGGCCTCTACGCGGGTCGCTCGGCCAAGGCGATCTTCGTGATCCTCTACAGCCTGTCCCTGCTGGGCGTGATGGCCGCCCTCGCGCTGCGCGCCGCCCCGCGCCCCGTGAAGCGCAGGGTCGCCGACCGGCTGGTGACGCTGTTCGGCAGCTCGGAGCGGCCGGGCCTCGACGAGCTGGACGCGAGCCGTTCCCGGGTCGCCGAGTCGGGCCTGCCCGGGTACGAGAGCCGGCGGGAGGCGAGGCCGCCGACCGCCGACTCGACGGCGTCCTTCTCCGCACCCATGTACCAGTCCCCCGCGGCGTCGGCCCAGGAGCCCGCGTCGGGCTTCGCGGCCGCCTACCGCGCGGTGGCCACGCCGGGCCGGCCCCAGGCGCCGTTCGCGGCGGACCAGACCGCCCGCATGGACCTGCCGCTGGACATGCAGGCCACGGAGGCCTTCCCGCGCGTGGACGGCCCCGCCGGCACCTCGGGCAGCTGGCCGGTCCCGTCCCCGCCGCCGGTCGGCGAGGCCCCGCCGTCGGCGTACGACCCGCTGGTCGACACCGGGTACACCATCCCGGCCTACAACAACTCGGGCGCGAGTCCGTACGGGGCGAGTGATGTGTACGACACCGGTGAGACGAACGGCCGGTACGGCGCGTACAACTCGAACGACACGTACAACAGCGGTCCCGCCAATGAACCACCCCCGAGCGCCTCGTTCGACGCACCGGGTTCGGGCGAACCTTGGAACACGCCTTCCGGAGGCTATAGGTGAACGAGGCCCTGCCCGACGTCCCAGAAGTCCGCGTGGTCGGCCTTCCGCAGCTCACGTCGGGCTTCGACCTTGTGGAGCGGCTCGACCTGCCCATGCATCTGAAGGTGCACGGGCCGCTCGACCCCCTGGGCGGCGAACAGCTCGCACAGCTCGCCGAACGCATCAACCTCAGGGGCCGCGGCGGCGCGGGCTTCCCCTTCCACAAGAAGCTCCGCTCGGTCGCGGAATCGGCCATCAAGCGCGGGGTGCGGCCGGTCGTCGTCGTCAACGGCAGCGAGGACGAACCGGCCTGCCGCAAGGACACGGTGCTCATCAACCGTGCCCCGCACCTCATCCTGGACGGCGCGCTGCTGTGCGCCGAGGCGCTCGGCGCGCGCACGCTCGTCATCGGCGTCACCCGAGAGTCCACCCAGCGCTCCATGGAGGCCGCGCTCGCCGAGCGCGGTCTGAGCAACAGCCGTAGATCGGCGCTGCGCGCGTGGGTGCAGCGCAATCCGGTGCGCATGGTCACCGGCGCCGCCGCCTCGCTGGTCCGCTCGGTCGACGGCGGCCCGGCCATCCCGCCCGGCCGCAAGATCAGCGCCTCGCAGAGCGGCGTCGGCGGCGCGCCCACGCTGCTGTCGAACGCCGAGACGTTCGCGCAGCTGGCCATCGCCGCCCGCATCGGCCCCGAGCGCTACGGCAACACCGGCCTGTACGACGAGCCCGGCACCGTCATGCTGACGGTGTCCGGCGCCGTCGCGCGCCCGATGGTGATCGAGGTCCCCACGGGTGTGCCGCTGCGCTACGTGCTGCAGCTGGCGGGCGCCCCGCCGATGCCGCAGGGCGTGCTGACCGGCGGCTACCACGGCAAGTGGATCGACGCGGCGACCGTCAACGAGGCGATCGTCTCCCGCAACTCCCTGGACGCGGTGGGTGGAGCGCTCGGCGCCGGGGCGATCCTGCCGATCACTCAGGACACCTGCCCGCTGGGCGAGTCGCTGCGGGTGGCGCAGTGGCTGGCCGAGGAGAGCGCCGGCCAGTGCGGGCCCTGCTATCTCGGACTGCCCGCCGCCGCACGCGGCATGGAGGACATCCTCAACGGCGGCGGACCGGCCGCGCTGGAGGCGCTGAAGCAGGTCGCGAAGAACGTCAAGCGCCGTGGCGCGTGTTCGCACCCGGACGGCTCGGCGATGTTCCTGGAGTCGACGATCAAGGCGTTCACCGACGACCTGGCCGCCCATGTCCTCGGAAACGGCTGCGGACGGCCCGTGGAGGGCGTTCTGCCGCTCTTCGAGGGGGGCAGGGCCCCTGCGGGCATCCCGGGCGGCGCGGAGTCCGAGGAGACCGGCAGCAGCCGCCAGAAGATCTACGTCGACTGGACGCTGTGCCGGGGCCACGGGCTGTGCGCCGACATCCTCCCGGAGGTGTTCGAACTCGGCGCCGACGGCTTCCCGACCGTCGCCCAGGCGCAGGTGCCGCGCTACGCGGAGGCGAAGGCGCTGCGCGCGGTGCGCCGTTGCCCGGCGCTCGCCCTTCGCATCGAGGAGGACACCCGCGGGCAGGCGCCGTCGCGCAACCTTCCGGTCGTGTCCCAGGGCCGGGGCCGGCGCGCTCTCGGCCGCTGAGCACACGACGACGGGGGGCCACCCGGTCGGGTGGCCCGCGTAGTCGAACATGATGGAGGAGTAGTCGGTGATCAGCGCGTCGGCGGCCAGGCACAGG
>NZ_JBSGDB010000309.1:0-11033 GCF_053602155.1 Streptomyces sp. NPDC004561 | reverse complement strand
CCCGGACCCGGCAGCCTGGAAAGGAGCAGGGCCGCAGATCCACCGGCGGAGGCGGGCACCGCCTCCGCCGGGCCGTACCGAAGCGGGAGCGGGTGATCTCACGGCCGATCCGGGTGCCGGCCGGGCGCCGGGCCTCTCGTACGCCGGCCCGCGGTCCACAGCCTGTGCACAACGGCCGTGGAGCGGTGACGCCGGCACCGCGCCGTCGGGGGCGGGGCCGGCGAAGGCGGCGTACCGCTTCCCGGTAGTAGCCCGTATGACTGTTTTGCGGCATCTTTTCAAGGGCCGCACTCGGCCACCATGGCTGCGCCCGGAACGTCTTGACCGGTAGGCTTTCCGTGTGATCTTCAAGCGCATCGGAAACGGCCGGCCGTACCCCGACCACGGCCGGGAAAGCACCCGGCAGTGGGCGGACGTCGCGCCGCGCCCGGTCCGCCTCGATCAGCTCGTGACCACCAAGCAGCAGCTCGACCTGGAGACCCTGCTGGCGGAGGACTCGACGTTCTACGGCGACCTCTTCGCGCACGTCGTGAAGTGGCAGGGCGACCTCTACCTGGAGGACGGCCTCCACCGCGCCGTCCGCGCCGCCCTCCAGCAGCGCCAGGTGCTGCACGCCCGCGTGCTCGAACTCGACTGACCCGGCGCGACACGGCCGTTGGCCCTTTGACCCTTTCGGGTTTCCCTGCGCGGCCTCGACTGATCATCTAATAGGCATCGCCGCTCAGGCCCACTACGCTGCGCCCATGAGCATGCTGACTCCCCCCGGCATGGGTGGCCAGTACCGCATCACGGGGGACAAGTACCCGCGGATGCGCCCGCCCCGGCGGCGCGGCAGGCTGGTCGCCGCCGCGGTGGCGTCCGTGTGTGTGCTGGGCCTGCTCGGCTGGGGTGTCCTGCAGCTCATCGACGTCTTCACCGGCGGCGGCAGGTCGACGGCGGCCGGCGCCACGACGCACTGCCGGGCCAGGACGGCCGCGGCGGCCGAGGCGAAGACGCTGCCGGCGCCCGGCCAGATCACCGTGAACGTCTACAACGCCACCACGCACGCCGGGCTCGCCAAGGACACCGCGGACCAGCTCAAGAAGCGCGGCTTCAAGATCGGCGACGTCGGCAACGCGGCCAAGCAGTACGACAAGCAGGTGAAGGGCACCGGGGTCGTCATCGGACCCGCCTCCGCGCTCAACACCTCGCTGCCGGTGCTGGCCGCCCAGCTCGCCGACGCCGAGAGCCGCACCGACGCCCAGCGCAAGGGCGCCGGCCTCGACCTGATCCTCGGCGACGGCTTCAAGGGCCTCGCCAGCCCGGCGGCCGCCGAGCAGACGCTGGCCAGGCTGAACGCGCCGGCGCCGACGGCATCGCCCTCGCCGGAGAAGGGCTGCTGAACCCGTAGGGCGGCGGCCTACTCCGCCGCGCCGTAGAGCCGGTCGCCCGCGTCCCCGAGGCCGGGGACGATGTAGCCGTGCTCGTTGAGGTGGTCGTCCACCGCGGCCGTCACCACCGTGACCGGGGTGCCCGCCAGCTCGCGCTCCATCAGCTCGACGCCCTCGGGCGCGGCGAGCAGCACCACGGCGGTCACGTCGTCGGCGCCGCGCTTGATCAGCTCCTGGATCGCCGCGACCAGCGTGCCGCCCGTGGCGAGCATCGGGTCCAGCACGTACACCTGGCGGCCCGAGAGGTCCTCCGGCATGCGCGAGGCGTACGTGGAGGCCTGCAGCGTCTCCTCGTTGCGGATCATGCCCAGGAAGCCCACCTCGGCGGTCGGCAGCAGCCGCACCATGCCGTCCAGCATGCCGAGACCGGCGCGCAGGATCGGCACGACCAGCGGGCGCGGGCGGGCGAGCTTGACGCCGGTGGTCCGCGCGACCGGCGTGTTGATGTCGACGGCTTCGGTGCGCACGTCGCGCGTGGCCTCGTAGGCGAGCAGGGTGACCAGCTCGTCGGCGAGCCGGCGGAAGGTCGCGGAGTCGGTGCGCTGGTCGCGCAGCGTGGTGAGCTTGTGGGCGACCAGGGGGTGGTCGACGACGTGGAGACGCATGCCCACAACGGTACCTGCGCCCCGGGCCCCCCGGCGCTGGCGTCAAACCGCCCGTCCGAGGGAAGGTGGGAAGGCACGGACTGGGGTGGTGTGTGACGTGCCTGACCTGCCTGACGTGCCCGACGACGCGGCCGATCCCGAGACGGCCGGGCCCGAGGCACCCGAGACGGAAACCGAGCGTCGCCGGCGGCGCGCCCGGTTCCTGCGTGAACTCGCCGAGGCCCGCGCCCTGCGCGCCCGGGTCCAGCCGCGACGCGCCAAGGCGGCCCGGCTGCGCCATGCGATGCGCATGCGGACCTTCCGCTGGTAGGAAGGAAACGTGTGCAAGGCCCGGTAGGCAAAAACCGGGTGAGGAAGATCGACGCCCATGCCGACGTTTCCGAGGTGGGCGTGCGTGGCCCCTGGGAAAAGCCGCGTACGATCCGCAGGTGGCGGCAACGAGTGCTCGGTTGAGTCGATGACCGTTCACGATCGAAACAGCCAGACACAGGGAGCCGAAGACGTCCCCTGAACGCCTTGTTTCTGCCACGATTCCGAGTGGGTGGGGCTCGGAGCCCAGCTCTCTCCGCCCAAGAACCTCCGCCGGGGGGACCCCCAACCGGCACGCCTATGACCAGTGGGAGAGTCACGGTGTACTTCGCCGCACTGCTCGCGCGCACCGAAGACGGGTGGGAAGCGAGCGACACAGAGCTCGACGATGTGGAGACCTTGTCGGATCTGGCCGACCTGGCCCGGGAAGCCTCTCCCGACGACGACACGGTGCTCGTCCTGATCGAGCAGGAGGACGCCTGGTTCGGCGTCGTCCGCGTGGACGGCGAGGACGACCCTCGCATCTACGTCTCCGACGCGGCCGCCGCCGCCCGCAGCGCCTACGGTGAGCTGCTGCTCACCGACGAGCTGCTGGGCCGGGAGCCCGGCGCCGACGACGGCCCCGACCTGGACGCCCTGGACCTCGACGGCACGGAGGACGGTGAGTCCGAGACCGATGACGACGAGGAGGAGGGCGGCGCCGCCGACGCGGTGCCGCACAGCCCGGTGGGCGACAGCGAGATCCTCGACGACCTGGGCATCAGCGAGAAGGAACTGCGCGCCTTGGACGCCGATGACGCGCTGAGCGCGATCGCCGAGGCCCTGGGCGCCTCGGAGGTGCTGGAGACCGTCCGCTGACCGCCGGGGACACGCCGGCCGCACCGGACCCGGTACGCGACCGCTGGCGGGCCGCGATGCGGCTCTCCCTGGACGAGGCCCGGCGGGCCGTCCGGGGCGGGGACGTCCCCGTCGGGGCCGTCGTGCTGTCCCCGGACGGTACGACGGTGCTCGCGACCGGGCACAACGAGCGCGAGGCCACCGGCGATCCCACGGCCCACGCGGAGATACTCGCGCTCCGCCGGGCCGCCGCGCGGCTCGGGGAGTGGCGGCTGACCGGCTGCACCCTCGTCGTCACCCTGGAACCGTGCACCATGTGCGCGGGCGCCCTTCAGCAGTCCCGGGTGGACCGCGTGGTCTACGGCGCCAGGGACGAGAAGGCGGGCGCGACGGGCTCGCTGTGGGACGTGGTGCGCGACCGCCGGCTCAATCACCGCCCGGAAGTCGTCGAGGGCGTGCTCGCCGAGGAGTGCGCGGAACTGCTCACCGAGTTTTTCCGGGATCGGTGAATACCGATTTCAAACCATGACCCACCTTGCTGTAGGGTCTCCCTCGGTAGCGTGTCCGAGCGGCCGAAGGAGCTCGCCTCGAAAGCGAGTGTGGCGCAAGTCACCGAGGGTTCAAATCCCTCCGCTACCGCTTGAAGAAGGGCCTCGTCTCACGACGGGGCCCTTCGTGCATGTCGTCCCAAATGACCCCTTCCGGCAGGCCGTTGGCCCTGGGCAGGGGCGCGAAGGTTACACTCGCCGCCGGCAGCAGGGGGCCCGGACAGGACACAGGGGAGGCCGCGGTGGCGGTGAACGCCAAGAAGATCGCCGTGTACGCGCTCGTGGTCTTCGCGCTGTACGTGATCATCACGGATCCGGCCAAGGCGGCCAGCTACGTCGAGATAGGCTTCGAGGGCATATCGGACGCGGCCAAGGCCATAGGCGACTTCATGACCTGGCTCGCCAACGGAGGAAAGGGCTGAGGTACACCCCATGATCCGCCATCTGGTCCTCTTCAGGCTCAACGAGGGCGTCGAGCGCGACGATCCGCGGGTCGTGGCGGGCGTGCGGGCGTTCCGGGCGCTCGGCGGCCAGATCGAGGAGCTGCGCTTCTGGGAGTGCGGCTGGAACATCAGCGACCGGCCGATCGCCCACGACTTCGCGATCAACTCGGCGGTCGAGGACTCCGACGCCCTGAAGCGCTACCTGGAGCACCCGGCCCACCAGGCGGGCGTCGCCCTCTGGCGCGAGTTCGCCACGTGGGTGATCGCGGACTACGAGTTCTAGCCCCCGCGCCCCGAAAGCCCCGCGAGCCCCCCGCCGTTCCGGCGGGGGGCTTTCATGCGTTTTACGCCCCAACTTGTCGATGTTTGAACACAACACGGCGTTATGCGGTGCTTGCACACAGTGCACATGTCTTGTGATGCTATGACCGCTTTTGACGGATGATTGACCGAAGAGGTGGCGTTGACCGTGTCGGCCAGTACTGCGCCACCCCAGGAGGAGGCCCCCGCCGCTCCGACCCCCGAGAAGCGCCGTGGCGCCGACACCCGAGCCCTGACCCAGGTGCTCTTCACCGAGCTGAAGGAACTCACCCCCGGCACGCCGGAGCACAACCGGGTACGGGGAGCGCTGATCGAGGCGAACCTCCCGCTCGTACGCTATGCCGCCGCCCGTTTCCGCTCCCGCAACGAGCCCATGGAGGACGTCATCCAGGTCGGCACCATCGGCCTGATCAACGCCATCGACCGCTTCGACCCGGACCGGGGGGTGCAGTTCCCGACCTTCGCGATGCCGACCGTGGTCGGCGAGATCAAACGGTACTTCCGGGACAACGTGCGCACGGTGCACGTACCGCGCCGGCTGCACGAGCTGTGGGTGCAGGTCAACAGCGCGACCGAGGACCTGACCACGCTCCACGGCCGCTCGCCCTCCACCGCCGAGATCGCCGAGCGGCTCAGGATCAGCGAGGAGGAGGTGCTGAGCTGCATCGAGGCGGGGCGCTCGTACCACGCCACCTCCCTGGAGGCCGCGCAGGAGGGCGACGGGCTGCCCGGCCTGCTGGACCGCATCGGCTACGAGGACCCGGCCCTGGACGGCGTGGAGCACCGCGACCTGGTCCGCCATCTCCTCGTCCAACTCCCCGAGCGGGAACAGAGAATCCTTCTGCTGCGCTACTACAGCAATCTCACCCAGTCACAGATCAGCGCGGAACTCGGCGTCTCCCAGATGCACGTCTCGCGCCTACTCGCGCGTAGCTTCCAGCGGCTGCGCTCCGCGAATCGGATCGACGCATAACACGTGTCGGGCGGATGCATAGCGAACGCAGGGCCGATGCATAGCGGGCGCACGGAAGCACGGCCCCGAAGGGGCTGCATCGCAAACCCGATCGAGCGCTAACCGTCGCGAGCGAATCGCTCACCAGGGCAGTTGCCGACAGTCGCACCCCGAAAAGGCGTCAGACCCCTTCTTTCCAGGGCGGATTCGCATCTCGCATGTCGACATGTCACTACAGCGTGTTGCCGACATGTGACATTCTGCGGGAAGCGCGTTTGCCGGGGCCCCGGCTCCGGTATTCAGGTGAAGGCTGCGTTGCCCGAATGACGGCGCCGCCGCGACCGTCCCGCGACCCAAAGGGGGTGGCATGTCCGCAGAACAGGGCAGCTCGAAGGTGCTGACGCCCACGAAGAGCGAGGCAGCGCCCAAGGAACTCGACGCTCTCGACGTCCTCGACGGCATCGAGGGCGTCACGGCCCTCGAAGCCGTGCCGGCTCCGGCCGCTCCCTCCGCGGGTGAGGCCATCGACACCCGCACCCTGTCCCGCTCCCTGTTCCTGCGGCTCGCCGCACTCGACGAGAACAGCCCCGAGCGCGCCTACGTCCGGGACACCCTGATCGAGCTGAACCTGCCGCTGGTCCGCTACGCGGCCGCGCGCTTCCGCTCCCGCAACGAGCCGATGGAGGACATCGTCCAGGTCGGCACCATCGGCCTGATCAAGGCGATCGACCGCTTCGACTGCGAACGGGGCGTGGAGTTCCCGACGTTCGCGATGCCGACGGTGGTCGGCGAGATCAAGCGCTTCTTCCGCGACACCTCGTGGTCGGTGCGCGTCCCGCGCCGGCTGCAGGAGCTGCGTCTCGCCCTCACCAAGGCCAGCGACGAGCTGTCCCAGAAGCTGGACCGCTCCCCGACGGTGACGGAGCTGGCCGCGGTGCTCGGCGTCTCCGAGGAGGACGTGGTCGACGGCCTCGCGGTCGGCAACGCCTACACCGCCTCCTCGCTGGACTCCCCCGCCCCGGAGGACGACGGCGGCGAGGGCTCCCTGGCCGACCGGCTCGGCTACGAGGACACGGCCCTGGAGGGCGTGGAGTACCGCGAGTCCCTCAAGCCGCTGCTGGCCAAACTCCCGCCCCGGGAGCGGCGGATCATCATGCTGCGCTTCTTCGCCAACATGACCCAGTCGCAGATCGGCGAGGAGGTCGGCATCTCCCAGATGCACGTCTCCCGGCTGCTCACCCGGACCCTGGCCCAGCTGCGCGAGGGCCTGATCTCCGACTGAGGCTTCTCATCTGACGGAGCGTCAGTCACCATGGCCCGATGCTTCGTACCGGGATGCTTCGTACGACGACATGGACACATGGCCGCCGAGGCGCCCTTGCGGCAGCGTCGGCGGCCGTCGTGTGTCTGGGCGCGGCGCTGGGTGCGTGTGCCGGTTCCGGCGGCGGGGGCGGCTATGTGGCGGTGGGCGGCGCGGGGCGGGTGAGCCCGGGCGCCGTCACCCCGACGGGGGCGGTGCGGCTGGTGCCGCTCGACGGAGCGAAGGACGGAGGCCGTACGGGTGCGGCGGGCGGCGGCAACTCGTCACCGGGCGGCTCCGGTTCGGCGCACGCGCGGGCCGGCGGCCCGGATCAGGGTACGTCGAAGCCCACCACCTCGGGCCCCGGCGCGGGCACGCCCTCCGGCCCGCCGGAGCCGGCCGGCGGCGACGGCGGTACGACGCCGGATCCCGTCCCGTCCGCCCCTGCTCCCAGCCGTACCGAGGCGCCCTCGCCCGCCGCGCTCTCCTGGGGGGACCCGTCGACGAAGGCGACGGACCAGCGCTGGTGCCGGCGGGTGACCGTGGCCTTCCGCAACTCGGGCGGCACGGCGGTGCGTTCGGGCACGGTGACGTTCGGGACGCACGTCATCGGCGCGCTCGGCATCGACTGGGCGACGGTCGGGTCGACGGTGGACCTGCCCGTGCCGCTCGCGCCGGGCGCGCGCGAGAACCCCACCTGGACGGTGTGCGTCGACGCCTGGCGCGTGCCGCTCGGCATGCACATCGAGACGCGGGACGTGTCCGTCCGGTGGAAGTGATCCCTACTTCAGCGCCAGCCAGGCGACGCCGGCCACCACGGCGAGGGCCACGATGACACCGATGATCACGCCGATGCGGGGACCGGAGGAGGAGGCGGCCGCCGCCTGCTGCTGCCGTCCCTGGGGAGCCTCGTCGACGAACGCGCGGAACATCTGGGTGCTGCCGGCGGGGTCGTGATTGCCCTGGGGGCCCTGGGTGTTAGCCATGGCCCGAGACCTTAGCGAAGACGGGCCGGGCCGCCCAAGTGGGGGGCCACCGGGACAGACGGGGGCACCTCACCCGCACCGGCCCACATATTTACGACAGCAACACTTGCCTTTGCCAAGTTTTTGCGTGGGCCACTCCTGATTTATTTGCCTGCAGCAACCAATCCCGCTTATGGTTGCCCCAAGCAACGAATACGGGAGGTGTGATGGCCGAGCGGGCCCAGTACGAAGAGCTGGCGCGTCAGCTCAGCGCCGTCGGTGCCGTGAAGAGGGACCTCGGGCGGATCCTGCCGCCCGACTGCCCGACCGGCTCGGCCGCCGTGCTGACCCTGCTCGGCCGCCACGGCGACATGCGCATGAGCAAGCTCGCGGAGCTGCTCGCGGTGGACCTGTCGGTGACCAGCCGGCATGTCGCGCACGTCGCCGCTCGCGGCTGGATCGAGCGGCACCCGGACGCCGCGGACAAGCGCTCGCGCATCCTGCGCCTGACGCCCGAGGGGCTGGCGCAGCTCGACGAGCTGTCCGACCGGACCACGCATCTGCTCGCCGAACGGCTGAGCGACTGGACCGACGACGAGGTCGGCCAGCTGATCCGGCTGATGACCCGGCTCCGCGCGTCCTTCGGCGACTGCCGGTCCGCCCCGGTCCGGCACGCCCCGGCGGCCGCCCCCGTATTCGAAGAGACCACCCGTACACCCGCAAGCACGTAAGCAAAGGAAGCCCATGGCAACGACCACACCAGCCGGTGTGCGGGCTCACGCCAAGCACGGGGGAGGCTCCTCGGCGGGCCAAGCCCCGATGACACACCGGCAGATCATGGAGGCGCTGTCCGGCCTGCTGCTGGGCCTGTTCGCCGCCATCCTCTCCTCGACGATCGTCACCAACGCACTGCCGACGATCATCAAGGACCTCGGGGGCGGCCAGTCCGCCTACACCTGGGTCGTCACCGCGGCGCTGCTCGCCATGACGGCCTCCGTGCCGCTGTGGGGCAAGCTCGCCGACCTGGTCAGCAAGAAGGCGCTCGTCCAGCTGTCCCTGGTCATCTACGTCGCCGGCTCGGTCGTCGCCGGTCTCGCGCAGAACCCGGCGATGCTGATCAGCGCCCGTGTCATCCAGGGCCTCGGCGCCGGCGGTCTGTCCGCCCTGGTGCAGGTCATCATGGCCGCGATGATCTCCCCCCGCGAGCGCGGGCGGTACTCCGGCTACACCGGCGCCACCTTCGCCGTCGCCACCGTCGGCGGTCCGCTGCTGGGCGGCGTCATCACCGACACCTCCTGGCTCGGCTGGCGCTACTGCCTGTACGTCGGCATCCCCTTCGCGCTGATCGCGCTCGTCGTGCTGCAGAAGACGCTGCACCTGCCGGTCGCCAAGCGGAAGGTCAAGGTCGACTGGACCGGCGCCTTCTTCATCACCGCGGCCGCCTCGCTGCTGCTGATCTGGGTGACCTTCGCCAACGACAAGTACGACTGGCTGTCCTGGCAGACGTACACGATGGTGGGCGGCACGGTCGTGCTCGCGCTGCTGTTCGTGTTCACCGAGACCCGGGCGTCCGAGCCGATCATCCCGCTGCGCCTGTTCCGCAACCGCACGATCTCGCTGGCCTCGCTGGCCTCCATGTTCGTCGGTGTCGGCATGTACTCGGGCACCGTCTTCTTCTCGCAGTACTTCCAGCTCGCCCGTGACAAGTCCCCGACGATGTCCGGCGTCATGACCATCCCGATGATCGGCGGCCTGTTCGTCGCCTCCATGGTCTCCGGCCGGTTCATCACCAGCACCGGCCGCTGGAAGGGCTGGCTGGTCGCCGGCGGCGTCTCCCTCACGGCGGGCCTGGCCCTGCTCGGCCTGATGCGCTACGACACCCCCTACTGGGAGCTGTCGATCTACATGGCGCTGCTGGGCATCGGCGTCGGCATGATGATGCAGAACCTGGTCCTGTCCACGCAGAACCAGGTCGCCCCGAAGGACCTGGGCGCCGCCTCCTCCACGGTGAGCTTCTTCCGCTCCCTCGGCGGTGCGGTCGGCGTCGGCGTGCTCGGCTCGGTGATGTCGGAGCGGATCACGCACTACGCCAAGGACTCCATCACCGACCTGAGCCCGAAGGCGCGGATGGCCGCGGCGAAGGCCGTGGGCGGCGGCCAACTGCCGGACATGAACAAGCTGCCCACCCCGGTCCGCAACTGGCTGGAGGGCGCCTACGGCCACGGCATCGCCGACGTCTTCCTCTACGCGGCCCCCTTCGCCCTGATCGCGCTCTTCGTGGTGCTGTTCATCAAGGAGGTCCCGCTGCGGACGTCCGGTGCGCTGGCCCAGGCCGCGCAGGAGAAGACCGGGGCGATAGCGGAGGCCGCCCTCCCCGTGGAGACCGTCATGGAGAACACCGTGCAGGAACCCGAGCAGGAGAACGTGCCCGGCTGGGCCGCGCCCGCCGTCCCGGCGGACGGCTCGACGGCCACGGCCACCGCGACCCGGCAGCTGACCGCCGTCGCCACAGTGGCGGGGCCCGGCGCCGGCGGCACCCCGGTGCACGGCTACGTCCGCGGCGCCGAGAGCGCCCCGGTGCCCCGGGCCGCGGTCACCCTGATCTCGCTGTCCGGCCGCCAGCTCGGCCGCTCGGTCGCCCAGGCCGACGGCTCCTACGGGCTGGACGCCCCGGGCACGGGCAGCTACGTCCTGATCGCCTCCGCCGACGGCTACCAGCCGCAGGCCTCCACCATCGTGGTGGGCGGGGAACCGCTGTCGTACGACATCCTGCTCAGCGGCACCAGCGGGCTGACCGGTGTGGTCCGGGCCGCCGGGAACGCGCTGCCGGTCAAGGACGCGATGGTGATCGTCACCGATGTGCGCGGTGACCTGCTGGCCACCGCCGCCACCGGGGAGCAGGGCCAGTTCGCCTTCACCGAGCTGGTGCCGGGCGCGGTGACCGTCGCGGTCAACGCGAGCGGCTTCCGGCCGCGCGCGCTTCCGGTCGAGGTCGGTGCCACCGGGATCACCCGGGTCGAGGTCGACCTGGACGCCGGCGCCCGGCTCCAGGGTCTCGTCAGGGCCCCGCACGGTCCGCTGGCCGACGCCCGGGTGACCCTGGTCGACCAGGCGGGCAACGTGGTCGGCTCCGCGACCACCGGCTCGGACGGTGCATACGCCTTCACCGATCTGGACAGTGGTGACTACACCGTCATCGCGACCGGCTACCCGCCGGTGGCGACCGCGCTGACCGTCGCCGGTACCGGAGTCGACGGCCACGACGTCGAACTCGCCCACCCCGGCGAGTAGTTCGGCCCCGGCCCGTGGCGGGGGTGCGTCCC
>NZ_JBSGDB010000308.1:0-11081 GCF_053602155.1 Streptomyces sp. NPDC004561 | reverse complement strand
GCCGCCTCCGCGCGCGACGCCGCCGCCCGCTGCTGCACCGAGCTGGACCGGCTCTCCGCACGGGCCGCCGAGGCCGTACGACGGCTCGCACCGCTGCGCGACGAGTACGACCGGGTCGCCCGGCTCGCCGCCCTCACCGCGGGCACCTCCGCCGACAACGAGCGCAGGATGCGCCTGGAGTCGTACGTGCTCGCGGCCCGCCTGGAGCAGGTCGCCGCCGCCGCGACCGTACGTCTGCAGCGCATGTCCTCGGGCCGCTACACCCTCGTCCACTCCGACGACCGCACCGGACGCGGCCGCAGCGGGCTCGGGCTGCACGTCGTCGACGCCTGGACCGGCCGCGAACGGGACACCGCCACCCTGTCCGGCGGCGAGACCTTCTTCGCGTCCCTCGCGCTCGCCCTCGGCCTCGCCGACGTCGTCACCGACGAGGCGGGCGGTGTCCGGCTGGACACCCTGTTCATCGACGAGGGCTTCGGCAGCCTCGACGACCAGACCCTGGACGAGGTCCTGGACGTCCTCGACTCGCTGCGCGAACGCGACCGCAGCGTAGGCATCGTCAGTCACGTCGCCGACCTGCGCCGCCGCGTCCACGCCCAGCTGGAGGTCCTCAAGGGCAGATCGGGGTCGACGCTGCGGCAGCGGGGAGTCGGCTGAGGTTCAGCGGCCGAGGGGGCGCCGGGGGAGGGGCGAGGAGTAGACGACGCTGGTGGTCACCGAGCCCAGCGCGCCTATCTTTCCCGAGACCTCCTCGAGGTGGGACATGGAGCGCGCGGCGACCTTGATGACGAAGCAGTCGTCGCCCGTCACATGGTGCGCCTCCAGGATCTCGGGCGTCGTGGCCACGAGGTCGTGGAACGGTTTGTAGTTGCCGTTGGGGTACCTGAGCCGCACGAACGCGAGGATCGGCAGCCCGAGGCGCTCGGGGTCGACGACGGCCGCGTACCCCTGGATCACGCCGGCCTCCTCCAGCCGCCGGACGCGTTCGGTGACGGCGCTCGGCGACATGGACACCGCGCGCGCCAGCTCGGCGTAGCTGACCCGTCCGTCGCGCTGCAGGACCTCGAGGATGCGCCAGTCGGTGGCGTCCGGGGAATACACGGTCATCCCGGATGGATAGCAGGGGAATCCCCGGCCGGACAAGGGCAGGGCCGTGGATCGTGACTTCAGTCGGTGGGCCGTGGGCCGGAGAATTCCATTCATGATCACCACGAACCCCGTGAACGCCGGTAACCCCCTGAATCCCGTCCTGCGCGTCGCGCCCGCCGCCCCCGCCGAGGCCGCCGCCCACTTCCGGGCGAGCCTCGCCTTCCACGCCGACGTCTCCGACGTGGCCGCCGCGCTCGCGGCCGACGGCGACCCCGGCTTCGTCGTCGTGGACTCCCGCTCCACCGAGTCCTGGGACCAGGGCCACATCCCCGGCGCGGTCCACCTGCCCACCGCGCTCGTCCCCGAGCAGGCCGGTCGACTCCTCGACCGGAACGTGCCCGTGGTGACGTACTGCTGGGGTCCCGGCTGCAACGGCGCCACCCGCGCCGCCCTCGCCCTCGCCGAACTCGGCTACCAGGTCAAGGAGATGCTCGGCGGCTTCGAGTACTGGGCGCGCGAGGGCTTCCCCTACGAGACCTGGCAGGGGCCCGAGAGGCGCGATCCCGATGCGCTGACGGCGCCCGTGGCAGGCGAGTGCGGCTGCTGACACCGGGGCGTGTAGGTTCTGAGCCCATGGCTCGATATGCGGACCCAGGCGTGCTGGAGTGGGTGGAGTCGGGCGGCGGCCCGCTGATAGCCGTTCCGGAGGTGGTCCTGCCGTTCTGGGCGGGCGCCGACAGCGAGGAACTGGACACGGACTACGACCGGGCCTGCGAGGTCCCCGGCTACGCCGGACTGCTGCCGGTCGGCGACAGCGCGGCCCTCGTCCTCGGCGACGAGCCGGCCTCCACCTCCTATCTGCCCGAGCACGACACGTTCGTACGCTGGTCCGCCGCGAACTCCGAGGACGAACTGCTCGCCCAGATCCCCGCCGCCCTCGCGACGGCGGCCTGGGAACCGGAGATCCGCTGGGACGTGCCCGGCCCCGTCCTGCTGTTCGACTCGGCCTGGCCGGGCGGCGACGCCGACCGCACGGAACACCTGCGCGTCCCGCTGGCGGCCGGCTCCTACTCGGTCCGCGCCGCCTACGCCCAGCCGGGTCCGGAGACCTGGGTCGGGCTGGTGCAGGTCAGACGGATCGCCGGCTGACCCTCACGGGTTCAGGCCCTCGAAGGCGATGTTCAGATGGCGCGGGCCGCGCAGCACCGCGTTCTGCCGGTACGGCGGCGGGTCCTCCACCAGCCGGGGGTTCTCCAGCCGCCGCGCCAGTTCGGACAGGGCGGTCTGCGCCTCCAGGCGGGCCAGCGGAGCGCCGAAGCAGCTGTGGATGCCGCTGCCGAAGCCGAGGTGCTGGATGTCCCCGCGATCCGGGTCGAAGCGCTCGGGGTCCTTGAACCGCTCGGGGTCACGGTTGCCCGCGGCCAGCACCAGCCAGAGGCGGGCGCCCTTGGGGACGGTGACCCCGCGCACCTCGATGTCGGTGATGGTGGTCCGCTGCGGCACGATCTGCACCGGTGGCTCGTAGCGCAGCAGCTCCTCCACGATGTTCACCGACAGCCCCGGGTCCTGCCGCAGGCGCTGGAGGAACTCCGGGTGTCGCAACAGGGTCAGCATGCCGTTCGTGATCAGGTTGACCGTCGTCTCGTGACCGGCGATCAGCAGCAGCACGGCGGTGCTGAGCACTTCCATCATCGTCATCGCACCGTCCGGACCGTGGCTGTTGACCAGGTCGGACAGCAGGTCGTCCTGCGGTTCCTTGGTGCGCTGCTCGACCAGCCCCGCCAGGAACATCCCGAGCTGCATCCGGGCTTCCTGCGCCGTCTTCACGAACTCGGGGTCGGCGTTCTCGCGCGTCTCCGGGTCGAGGGTGGCGACCAGTGGATCGACCCAGGCACGGAAGCGGGGCTCGTCCTCCCGGGGCACCCCGAGCAGCCGGCAGATCACGGTCACCGGGAAGGGGTAGGCGAACTGGTCAACCAGGTCGGTCTGCCGCGCGTCCCCGAAGCCGTCGATCAGCTCCCTGACGATGGCCGCCATGTCGCCCCGCATGTTGTCGACCCGGCGCGGCCGGTGCGGCGGCCCGAAGGCACTGTTGGCGATGCGCCGGAGCCGGTCGTGCTCCGGCGGGTCGAGCCGCAGGAAGGACGGCGGCAGTCCTCCCGTCTCCTCCGACTGGTCCAGCTCGTCGGCCGCGGCGGCGGCGAGGTTCGCGGCGTCGGAGCTGACCCGGGGATCGTGCAGCAGGGCCTCGATGTCGTAGTACGAGCTGAAGACGTACGGGCCGCCCTCCTCCTCGTGCAGGACCGGATTCTTGCGCAGCTCCTCGTACAGCGGGTACGGGTTGGCGCGGTTGGCGAAGTCGGTGATCTGTTGGAACAGCGGGGCTTGCGTCATGACACGTCCTCGGAGCGTGGGGCCGGGCGGCGGTCAGTGCCGGGCGGGGTGGAAGACCAGCTGCTGGTCGGCGGGCGAGTAGCCGCTGAGGGTGACGGTCGGGCCGTGGGTCGGCAGGGACGGGTCGGGGAAGTCGGCCGCCACCGGCTGCCGGCCCTCGGGACGCCGGTCCATCGTCGGGAACTCCACCGGGAACGGCGCGCCTTGTTCGATCTGCCGCGCGTAGAACTCAAGCCAACGGGTGTTGTCGAAGCTCACGGCGGCGATGACGCGGCCCTTGTAGCCGTACACGCCGACGAAGCGGCGCTCGGCCAGCGAGCCCTGCGTGATCATGATCTGGTCGGCCATGGGCGGCACGCCGACCGACTTGATGTTCACGCCGAACATCGACGACCAGAAGGCGGGCATCCACAGGTGCGGCCGCCGTTCGGCGCCGTGGCAGATCATGTTGTGCGCGGCGGTCTCCGCCTGCGCGACGGCGTTGCCCCAGTGCTCCAGCGACAGGAACTGGTAGCCGAACAGCGCGTGCGGGGAACGGGCGACGTCACCCGCCACGAACACGTCGTCGGTGACGATGCCCCGGAAGTCGAAGGCACGGCAGCCCGCGTCGCAGGCGATGCCCCGGGGCCCCGCGCCCAGCCCCGACCCGGTCAGCCAGTCCGTGTTCCGCTGCGAGCCCAGCGAGACCACGACCACGTCCGCCTCGACGACGCTCTCGTCGGACAGGTGCACGGCCCGCACCCTGCCCACCGGGTCGCCCTCCAGCGAGGTCACCGTGACATGGGTGCGCAGATCCACTCCGTTCTCGGTCTGCAGATCGGCCGCGACCGCGCCGACCACCCCGCCGAGCGCGCCCACCAGCGGCGCGCCCGCGCGCTCCGCCACGGTGACCGGGATGCCCATCTCCCGGCACGCCGAGGCGACCTCCGACCCGGCGAACCCGGCGCCGATCACGAACACCCGGCGCGGCCCCGCCTTGAGCCGCTGCATCAGCCGGGCCGCGTCCTCCCGCGTGCGCAGCAGGCACACGCCGTCCAGCCGGGCCTCCTCCTCCTTCGGCCAGGGGCGGGCGCGCACACCGGTCGCGATCAGCAGCCGGTCGTACTCCACCTCGTCCCCGTCGGCCAGCCGGACCCGCTTGGCCGACAGATCGAGGCCGGTCGCCGCGACCCCGAGCCGCCACTTGGCGTCGATCTCCCGGCGGTGGGGCAGCTCGGTGTGGTGCGGGGACGCGAGGCCGAGCAGCACGGACTTGGACAGCGGCGGCCGGTCGTACGGTTCGTACGGCTCGTCGCCGATCAGGGTCAGCTCACCGGCGAAGCCCTCGGCGCGCAGGGTCTCGGCGGCGCGCAGGCCGGCCAGCGAGGCGCCCACGATCACGATCCGGCCCTCGTGCCGGAGCCATTCCACGTAGTCAGCGGCCATCGAACGCAGTCCCTTCGTGCGCGAAGCCGCCCGTTCCGTCCAGCCCGTCCGCGCTGATCGCCTGCACCGGGCAGGCGGCGACGGCCCGCGCCAGCCGTTCCCGCTGCTCCTCGTCCGGGCGCGGGTTGTAGATCAGCGACTCCTCGCCGTGCATGGCGAAGACGTCGGGCGCGAGGAACGCGCACTGCGCGTACCCCTGACACTTGTTGAGATCGACGACGAGTCGCATCGACGCTCCGCCCTTCCGATGGCGAGGGTCCGGGGCGCGCCACGCGGCTGGCGCGGTCGGCTCCGGACGGCGGTCGTCCCCCGCTCGCCAGCATGGGAGGGAAGCCGGGGTGGCCGCGCGCCGGGCACGCCGATCGAGTGAGCCGCCCCCTGCCGGGCGGAGGTCAGGCGGCCGCGGCGGCCCGCGCCCGGTTCCTGCCGCTCGCCACGAGGATGTACACGCTGAGCACCAGCGACCACGCCGGGAATACCAGTTCGATCCAGGGCACGTTCGACGCGACGACGAGCAGCGTCAGGGCGCAGAGGAAGCCGAGGATCGTCAGCCAGCGCGGCAGGACCCCCAGGCGATGGCCGATCACCGACATGGAGCACACGAAGACTGCCGCCATCCGCATCGAGTAGCTGGTCAGCAGCGAGTACGCGAGATGGCGGCCGAAGTCCCAGTAGGCCGGCCCCGGCAGGGGGCCGGTGGGATTCTCGATCGAGAGCACGGCACCGGCCGCCGCGGCCGCGCCGAACATGGTGGCCGTGAAGACCAGGCCGCTGCCGAGGAGGACGGTTGCGAGGAACTTGTCCTCGACCTCACCGATGTGCGCCCGTACGGCGCCCACGAACCACAGGAAGAAGATGCCGGCGAACGGCACCAGCGCGAGGGCCGTCTGCACCGCGCGGCGCTGCCCGGAGTTCGTGAACCCCGGAGCGCTCAGCGCGTTGGCGGCCCCTTCCGGGATCCCGATCCTCATCAGGACGATCATCGCCGCCACCAGCAGCGCGAAGACGACTCCGGCCAACCCGGCGGCCCGTGGCGTCTCCAGCGCCCGCTGCCCCGGCCCCGACTCCTGCATGCCCGGCCCGCCTCCTCCGCATCGGCCCCAGGCACCAGTTGGCCGCCGCCCCGCCGCCCCCGCCACCGGGGGACGGCCGGACGGCCGAGCCGGGCGCGGTCCGCGGTCAGAGCTGTGACAGCTCGTCCACCAGGTCGTCCAGGCCCAGCGAACCTTGCGACAGCGCTGCCATGTGCCAGGCCTTCAGGTCGAACGCGTCGCCGTGCCGCTCGCGCGCCTTCTCCCGGCCCAGCAGCCAGGCCCGCTCACCGAGCTTGTAGCCGATCGCCTGGCCCGGAATGGTCAGGTACCGGGTCAGCTCGCTCTCCACGAAGTCCGCGGGCCGGCTGCTGTGCGCACCGAAGAACTCCTGTGCCAGCTCGGGGGTCCAGCGCTCACCCGGGTGGAACGGCGAGTCCGCCGGGATCTCCAGCTCCAGGTGCATGCCGATGTCCACGATCACCCGGGCCGCCCGCATCATCTGCGCGTCCAGATAGCCGAGCCGCTGCTCCGGGTCGGTGAGGTAGCCCAGCTCGTCCATCAGGCGCTCCGCGTACAGCGCCCAGCCCTCCGCGTTGGCGCTGACGCCGCCCACGGTCGCCTGGTAGCGGGAGAGGTTCTCGGCCACGTGCGCCCACTGCGCGAGCTGCAGGTGGTGGCCGGGCACACCCTCGTGGTACCAGGTCGAGACGAGGTCGTAGACCGGGAAGCGGGTCTGCCCCATGGTGGGCAGCCAGGTGCGGCCGGGCCGGGAGAAGTCCTCCGACGGCGCCGTGTAGTAGGGGGCCGCCGCACCACCGGGCGGGGCGATGCACGACTCCACCCTCCGCACCCGCTCGGCGAGCTCGAAGTGCGTGCCGTCCAGGTCCTCGATGGCCTGGTCCATCAGGCCCTGCAGCCAGGCGCGGACCTCCTCCACGCCCTCGATGTGCCGGCCGTGCTCGTCGACGTGCGCCAGCGCCACCCACGGCGTCTCGGCGCCGGGCAGGATCTTCTCCGCCTCCTGCCGCATCTCGCCGAGCAGCCGGTGGAACTCCGACCAGCCGTACGCGTACGCCTCGTCCAGGTCCAGGTCGGTGCCGTTGAAGTAGCGGGACCAGCGCGCGTACCGCTCACGGCCCACGACGTTCGGGGCGTCCTCGACGGCCGGCGCGTACACGTCCCGCAGCCAGTCCCGCAGCTCCACCAGGGCGCCGGTCGCCGCGCGGGCGGCCTCGTCCAGCTCCCCCGCGCAGCGCCTCCGGGCCCGCGGCGGCGAAGTCCTCGAACCAGCCGCGGCCCTTGCCGTCCGTGTCCGTCCACTCGGTGACCTGCTCGATGAAGGTCGCGGTCGGCCGCGGCGCCGCGAACAGCTTGCGCTCCAG
Organism: Streptomyces sp. NPDC004561; assembly: GCF_053602155.1. Classification (NCBI taxonomy): domain Bacteria; kingdom Bacillati; phylum Actinomycetota; class Actinomycetes; order Kitasatosporales; family Streptomycetaceae; genus Streptomyces; species Streptomyces sp. NPDC004561. The sequence goes on along the minus strand of NZ_JBSGDB010000308.1, from coordinate 3,757 downwards.
GCCGAGTTCCAGCGACTCGCGGTAGCCCGCGAGCGCGCCCGGCACCGCGCGCAGCCGCTCGGCGATCGCCGCCCAGTCCTCCTCGGTCTGCGCCGGCGTCACCGTGAAGATGTCCCGCACCGAGTGCCCGGGCGTGTGCATGTTGCCGACCGCGCGCAGGTGCTCGTCCGCCTCGTGCACGGCGAGTTCGGCGGTCAGCCGCTCCCGCAGCAGCCGCCCGCAGCGCCGCTCCACGTCACTGTCCGCACCCGGCCGCCGCTCCGCCTCGTCCAGCCTGGCGAGGGTGGTCCGGGACAACTGGGCCAGGGCCTCCTGACCTGCGGGCGAGTAGTCGGGCAGCCGGCTCGAACTCTCCTTCACACCGAGGTAGGTACCGGTGACCGGGTCGAGGGCGATGAGCTCGTCGACGTACGCGTCGGCGACCTGGCGGGGCAGCGGGCTCTTGGTCTCAGACATGCCGCCCATCCTCGTACGGTGGGGATCTCCGCGTCACCCACGTACGGGGGGATTCAGCTCTGGGCGTGTCGGGGAGGGAGCAGGGGACCGCACTCCCACTGCTGGAAGATCAACCGGGTCTCCACCCGGGCGACCTCGCGATGCGCCGTGAACTCGTCGAGCACCAGCCGCTGCAGATCCGCCATGTCCGCGACGGCCACATGCACCAGATAGTCGTCGGGCCCGGTCAGATGGAACACCGTCCGCGCCTCCGGCAGCGCGCGGATCCGCTCCACGAACGGTCCCACCAGCTCCCGCCGGTGCGGTCTGACCTGCACCGACAGCAGCGCCTGCAGCCCGCGTCCGAGCCGCGCCGGATCGACCTGCAGCCGGTGGCCGAGTATCACGCCCGAGCGGCGCAGCCGGGTCACCCGGTCCAGACAGGTCGACGGCGCGACTCCCACCTGCTCGGCGAGGTCGCGATAGGTGGTCCGGGCGTCGTTCTGCAACAGCCGCAGCAGATGGAGGTCCACCGGATCCAGTACGACAGATTCGGCCATTGGCCGAACGTAGCACGGTGTTCGAATTCAGAGAACCGTTCGCTGTTCACCCTTCCGCCCATGGACACAGCGACCACGGGTGCCTACGACGACGTACGCACCGCACCGAGAGCCCTGGCCACCGAGGCCGTGCATGCCGGCCGCGACGATCTCGCCCGGCAGGGACTGCACGCCCCGCCGATCGACCTGTCCACGACCTACCCCTCGTACGACAGCCGGGGCGAGGCCGCACGCATCGACGCGTTCGCCACCGACGGCGCCGACCCGGCCGGCCCGCCGATCTACGGCCGTCTCGGCAACCCGACCGTCGCCCGCTTCGAGACCGCCCTGGCCCGGCTGGAGGGCACCGAGTCCGCGGTCGCCTTCGCCAGCGGCATGGCCGCGCTCAGCGCCGTCCTTCTCACCCGATCCGCCATGGGGCTGCGCCACGTCGTGGCCGTACGGCCGCTGTACGGGTGCAGCGACCATCTGCTGACCGCCGGACTGCTCGGCAGCGAGGTCACCTGGACCGACCCGGCCGGCATCACCGACGCGCTCCGGCCGGACACCGGCCTGGTCATCGTCGAGTCCCCGGCGAACCCGACCCTCGCCGAAGTCGACCTGCGGGCCATCGCCCACGCCTGCGGCTCGGTCCCGCTGCTCGCCGACAACACCTTCGCCACGCCCGTGCTGCAGCGCCCGGCCGAGCAGGGTGCGCGGCTGGTGCTGCACAGCGCCACGAAGTACCTGGGCGGCCACGGCGACGTGCTGGCCGGAGTGGTCGCCTGCGACGAGGAGTTCGCCGGCAGGCTGCGGCAGATACGGTTCGCCACCGGCGGGGTGCTGCATCCGCTGGCCGGCTATCTGCTGCTGCGCGGGCTGTCCACGCTCCCGGTGCGGGTCCGGGCCGCCTCCGCGAACGCCGCCGAACTGGTCCGCCGGCTCGGCTCCGACCCGCGCGTGGCCCGCGTCCACTATCCGCGCATCGGCGGCGCGATGATCGCCTTCGAGGTGCACGGCGACCCGCACGAGGTCATCTCCCGGGTCCGCCTGGTCACCCCGGCGGTGAGCCTCGGCAGCGTCGACAGCCTCATCCAGCACCCCGCCTCCATCAGCCACCGCATCGTCGACGCCGACGACCGGCGCGGCGCCGGGGTGAGCGACCGCCTGCTGCGCCTCTCGGTGGGCCTGGAGGACGTGGACGATCTGTGGAAGGACCTGGACCAGGCCCTGGGCGAACGGACCCGGACCCCGATACCCCTGCGGGAGACGGTGAGCTGAGCCCTGCGCTCGGCCGGCTGGACGTAGGCGGGCGGTGCCGGGCTTGGTGACGCCGGCACCGCCATCGCTGTTGGGGCGGACCTGGCCGAACGGCGTTCGGGGTTCGCGATGGGGGCGGGCGGGGTCCGTTACCGCCGGCACCGCTGTCGTGGGCGAGCGGCGTCGCGGTGGGGCCGGGTGAACGGCGCTCGGCTCTCCAGTGGAGGGCGGTCGTCGCCGTCCGGCGGTGCCGTGGCGGACGAGCGTCGTCGGGGCCGGTTCGGGCGGTGGGTCTGTCCCCCCTGGCGGCCCGGTGGGGACAGACCCACCGGGCCGGACGGTGTCAGTCCCGGCGGGACGCGGCTCCCTGCCGGTCCTGCGTGGTGCCGTACGACGGCCGGGCGGCGCCGCGTGCGGTGTCCAGCCGGGCCGTGATGACCAGCGTGCCCTCCTCCACCTGGTAGTCCAGCGGCAGGCCGAGGCCGCGCATCGCGGCGACCATGCCGGTGTTGGAGGCCTGCGTCACCGCGTACACGCTTCCGCAGCCGGCCTCCACGGCCAGCGCCACCAGCCGGCCGAGCAGTTCGGCGCCGATCCCGCGCCGCTGCCAGTCGTCCTCGATCAGCAGCGCGACCTCGGTCTCCTCGCCGTCCCACAGCAGATGCCCGACGCCGACGATCCGGCCCGAGGGGGTCTGCGCGGCCAGCGTCCGCCCGAAGCGGGGGCTGAGCAGGTGGTTCAGATAGCGGTCCGCGTCGCCGATCGGGCCGTGGTAGCGCAGGCCGAGGGTGCGGGCCGAGCACCGGTCGTGCATCGCCCTCGCCGCGGCCAGATCGCCGGTGTCGACCCGCCGGACGGTGATGTCGTTGCCCTCGGGCAGCGTCAGCACGTCCTGGCCGCGCGGGATCCGCGGGCCGAGCCGGTTGTCCAGTTCCACCAGCGCCCGGGCCCGCGCGAACTCGGTCGGTGTGAACGGGAGATACGGCCGCTCCACGGTGAGCACGCCACCCTCCGGCGCCGGCAGCCGCATGACGGTGTCCTCCAGCACGCCCTCGACCGGCACCGGCTCCGGACCGCGGCCCCCGCCGACCGGCCTGCCGGGCAGCGAACGGATCGTGCACCGGCCCAGCAACTGACGCAGCGCCAAAGGCAGTTCGGCGGCGTCCAGCGCGGTGCGGGCCGCCAGACCGAGCACCCGGGTCGGGGCGTCGACCAGGTCATGGGCGTCGGCCCGCTCGATCCAGGTGGACTCGCCCCCGGCCACCGCCACCAGCCCGGTGATCTCGGCCGCCGCCACCGCCGCCGGCGCCCGCAGCAGGAACTCGTCCACGGTGCCGTCGGCCAGCGGATGCGTCTGGAGGCTCAGGATGTCGACCCGCCGCCCGGCCAGCGCCATGCAGAGCGCGGCCAGCGAACCGGGCTCGTCCTTCACCCCGGACTCGGTGCGCCAGGCCCTGCTCCGCCGCACCCGGGAACTCCTCGACGCCCAGGCATCCGGCGTCTCGTCCCCGCAGTGAGCCGGT
>NZ_JBSGDB010000307.1:0-11111 GCF_053602155.1 Streptomyces sp. NPDC004561 | reverse complement strand
GCCACGCCGTGCAGGGCTCGGCCGCCAAGGCCGGACACGCCCTGCAGGCACGGGCCGTCGGGTCCGACGGCTCGGGCCCGATGGGCGGCAAGGCCGCCCACGCCGGCGCCGTGGTCGAGCAGCAGGCCGCGCGGTCCGCCCGGAAGGCCGCCGAGGCCCTGGCGCGGGTGCCCCGCCCGGCGCTGATCGCGGGCGCGGCCGGTGTCGCCGCCCTGGCGGCGGGCTTCGTCATGCGGCGCAGGCGCCGCGGTCACTGAACCGGACGACCCGCGCCCGACGGGCTCCGCTCCACCCTCCCACCGAAAACCATGTCCGTCTGGACAGGAAAAATTTTCGGTGGGAGGGTGGACGCATGCTGGACGTGACCGTGATCGAGGACCCCGAGGCAGCCGCCGTGTCGCTGGACCCGGTGCGCTCCCGGTTGCTCGCCGAGCTGGCCGCCGAACCCGCGTCGGCGGCGATGCTGGCCGGCCGGGTCGGACTGCCCCGGCAGAAGGTGAACTACCACCTCAAGGCACTGGAGCGGCACGGCCTGGTGGAACTGGCCGGAGAGCGCCGCAAGGGCAATGTCACCGAGCGGCTGATGCGCGCGACCGCCGCCTCGTACGTCATCTCGCCGGCCGCCCTCCCCGCCGTGCAGCCGGACCCGGACCGCTTCCGGGACCAGCTCTCCGCGCGCTGGCTGCTCGCGCTCGGCGCCCGCCTGGTGCGGGACGTCGGCACGCTGATCACCGGCGCCGCCCGGGCCCGCAAGCGGCTCGCGACCTACGCCCTGGACGGCGAGCTCCGCTTCGCCTCCGCCGCCGACCGCGCGGCCTTCGTGCAGGAGCTGACGGCCGGCGTGAGCGCCCTGATCCGCAAGTACGACGCCCCCGGCGCCGAGGGCGGCAGGGACCACCGGATCGTCGTCGCCCTCCACCCCACGGTCAAGGACCGGCCCACCACCGAACCGGATCAGTGAGCAGGAGCCCGCCATGTCCCAGGAATTCGAGATCGTCCGCGAGTTTGAGGTCGACGTCCCGCCCGAGAAGGTGTGGGAGGCGATCACCACCGGCACCGGGGGCTATCTGTGGCCGATGGACCCGCCCGAGCCGCGCGAGGGCGGCCGGGGACCCTTCGGATCGACGGTCACGGCCTGGGACCCGCCCCACCGCTACACCAACCGCAGCGAGAACGTGGGCATGCCCACCCAGTCACTCAACCAGCTCGACTACACCGTCGAGCCCCGTGACGAGGGCCGCCGCGCCTGGGTGCGCTACGTGCACAGCGGCATCTTCACCGACGACTGGAACAACCAGTACGACGGCGCGAGCAAGCACACCAACTTCTACCTGCACACCCTGTGCGAGTACCTCACGCACTTCGCGCCCCGCCCGGTCGCCTTCGCCCAGCTGAACGGCCCGGCGGCCTCGGCGACCCCGCGGGCGCTGGCCGCCGCCGGCCGCGCCCTCGGTCTGGCGGACGACGCGGCCGCGGGCACGAAGGCCGTCGTCCGGGGACCCGGCGGGCGGACCCTGGACGCCGTGGTCGACTACCGGAACCCGTACTTCATCGGGCTGCGCACCGACAGCGCCCTCATCCGCTTCTTCGGACGCGGCAACTGGGGCGCCCCGCTCGGCATCAGCGTCCACGACTTCGCGCCGGACGCCGATGCCGGGGCGAACGAAGCCGCCTGGCAGGACTGGCTGAACGGGGTGTTCAGCCAGTCCTGAGGCCGGCCGCGGTCACGGACGCAGGCGCAGCACCTGCGGGTCGTGGTCGCTGATCTGGTCGTTGAACTCCGAGTTGATGTGCACGCTGTCGTACTCGAAGTCGCAGCCGCGCCGGATCGCCGGGCTGATCAGGATCTGGTCCAGGACCTGCTCGTTGCCCTGGTAGTCGTAGGTGTAACGCTCGCTCCTGGGCAGCGACTTGATCGCCGACCACAGCTCGCCGTCACCTTCGAGGAGCTTCGCGGTGTCGGAGAACTCGAAGTCGTTCATGTCGCCGAGCGCGATGACGTTCGCGTTCTTCTGGACGGCCAGGATGTCCTTGACGAACGTGTTCACCTCGGTCGCCTGGGCGTGGCGCTGGATCTCCGAGCTGCGCGTCGGCGGCTGGTACTGCGAGGTCAGCCCCTGGTCGCCGCCCTTGGAGATCAGGTGGTTGGCGATCACGAAGACGGTCTTGCCGCGGAAGACGAACTGGCCGACCAGCGGCTTGCGGCTGTCCTTCCAGGCCGCGTTCGTCGGGTCGATCCGGCCCGGGGAGGCCGTCAGCTCGGCCTTGCCGTGGTCCTTGGTGACGCCGACCGCGGTGGTGGAGTCGCCGCCGGCGCGGTCCACGAAGGACACCCGCTCGGGGTTGAACAGGAACACCTGGCGGATGTTGCCGCCGGGCTCGCCGCCGTCCTGGTCGTTGACCGGGTTGATCGAGCGCCAGTCGTACTTCGGGCCGCCGGCCGCGACGATCGCGTCGATCAGCTTGTTCATGGTGACGCTCGCGTCGACCGTGCCGTCGTCCGTGGCGCCGTTGTCGTCCTGGATCTCCTCCAGGGACACGACGTCCGGCGACTGCAGGTTGTTCACGATCGCGGCGGCGTGCTTGTCGAACGTGTTGTCCGACGGGTCGAGGTTCTCGACGTTGTACGTGGCCACCGCCAGTTCACGGCCGGTCTGCTTCCGCGTCGTCTCGCGCTCCAGACCGCCGCTCCGCAGCGTGCCGAGCTTGCTCGCGACGAGGGTGTAGCCGCCGAACTGGTTGAAGTCCAGCGGGCCGGTGGTGGTGCCCTCCAGGGTGTCGCCGACGTTCGCCTTCGGGAAGTCGGCGGTGGCGCCCAGCGACTGGATCTGCAGCCGGCCGGTGTTCTGGGAGTCGTAGGAGCCGTAGACCGTGCCGCCGCGGCGGTTGCGGTGCTCCCACGGCTTCACCGTGACCCACAGCTCGCTGTAGCGGTCGGTGGCGGTGACCACGCGGGTGTCCTCGACCTGGACGTTCATGCCCTCGAGGGACTCGTAGTAGTCCAGGGCGTACTTCGAGGGGTCGAGGGTCAGGCCGTTGATCGTGCCGGCGGCGGCGGTGTCGCCCGCGGGGGCGTACTCGTCCGGCACCGAGTCCTCGTCGACGACGACCGGGGCCGGGACCGCGTTGCCGGTGGAGACGGTGGTGACCACCGGCTTGGTGATCTCGGTTACGGACTGGTTGCCGGACGAGGCGCCGCCCGGGACGTACTCCGAGACCGTGCCGGTCACCGTGACCGAGTCGCCGACGGCGACCTTCGGCGCGGAGCTGGTGAAGACGAAGACGCCCTCACTGGTGCGCGGGTCGGCGTCCGGGTTCGGATCCTGTAGCCAGAAACCTCTGGAGGAGCCGTACGTGCGCGTGGCCGTGACGATGCCGGGCACGTCCGTGACCTTCTGGCCCGCGTACGGCGATATTCGGGTGGTGCCCTGGATGTCGTGGATGCGCACCGCGTCGGCGTGCGCCGGCGAGGTGAGGACGACGGCGGAGGCCGCACTGCAGACGGCGGCGACGGTGAGCGCGGCGAGGCGCGCGGAAGACCTGCTCGGCAAGGGTTCCCTCCGGGGACGTGCGTGAGCGTCGGGACGAGGGTGGAACGGGAGCGTGTGGGGCCGGTTGCCCTCCGTGACACGCATAGAGCCGAGTGAACAGTTGTCCCCCCAACTTCTACGCGCGTCAATCTCCAGCCTGCGTATGGGAGTTGTCAAGGTTTCGGCCATGTACGACGGCCGACGGGGAGATGAACCGGGCGGCATCGGTGGATATCCGTCTAGGCTGAGCGGCTGAGCCCGTTTCACGGTCCGAGGAGAACCAGCCGATGTCAGACAGCTCCCCCCTGCCGCCCGTACGGCTGCACCCCGAAGCGGAGCTGGCGCGCGCCGCGCTGTCCACGCCCGTGCTCTCCCGGGCCGCCCGCCTCGCCCGCTGGGCCGGGCCCGGGACCCGGGTGGACGCCGGCGGCGGCCTCGTCGAGGAACAGCTTGCGGCCGCCGCCGAAGTGCTCGGGCTGAGCGACGACGACGCGGCCGCGTACGCCAGTGAGGCCTGGCGGGCCGCCGTGGACGCCGGGCTCGTCGAGATCGTGGACGAGGAGGCCGGGACCGTCCGGGCGGGGGCGGATCTGGACCTGCTCACCGGCGGCTCCCCGCACGACGTGCTCACCGTGTGGCTCGCCGTCCTGGAGACCGTCCTCGCCGACGCGAGCGTGCCCGACCTCGACGGCCTGGTCGACGCGCTGGACGAGGGCGGAGAGGTCGATTTCTCGTCACTCGACTGGGATCCGGAGGCCGAGGCCGAGTTCCTCGACGGCGTCCTCGGCAACCTCTACCTCCTGACGGTGAGTGAGGACGGCGCCGGCGAGGGTTCCGTACCGCTGCCCGCCCTCGCCGCCTCGATGATCGTGCCCGACGACATGGGCGAGCCCACCAACGACGTCCTGGAGCAGGTCTCCGACGCGATGATGCGGCTCGACGACCAGTTCCGGATGCTGGAGCCGGTCGGGCTGGTCGAGTACCGGCCGGTGGACGAGGCGCTGATGGCGGATCCGGAGGGCGCCGCCGAGGAGCCCGCCGCACCGGTGGACGAGACCGACGTCTCCCGTTACGGCATGGTCCGGCTCACCCCGCTCGGCGCCTACGGGCTGCGGGCCCGGCTGCTGGAGGCCGGTTTCCAGGCGCCGGCCGTCGGTGAACTCGTCGACAAGGGCGCGGACGTCCTGCTCGACGGCACGGCCGCGTTCGGCCGGACCGCCGCCCGGGCCGAGACCGAGCAGTGGCTGGGGCGGCGCGAACCGCTCGCCGCGGCACGGGAGTTGCTGGCCGCTGCGCGCGGCTCCGACGCGGGCGCGCCCCTGCGCCGGCTGCGCTGCCAGCAGGCCCTGTCCCTGATCGGGGCGGAGGCGGAACCGGCGCTGCGGGAGGTGCTGGACGACCCCGAGCTCGGCGGCCTGGCCCGCGTCTGGCTGAGCGAGCGGGGGGCCGCCGGGGTGCCGGCGCCGTCCCAGGAGCTGGTGTTCTGGCTGACCGTCGACACGGTCGCCGCACAGCTCCAGGCCGAGGGCAACTCCGAGGAACTCCATGCGCTCGTCGAGGGGTTGGCCGCGCAGCACAGCGGCTTCTTCGCGGCCGCGTGGCGGGTGGAGCACCCGGCGACGGCCGACGTCCTGGAGGCGATGGGCCGGCTGCACCCGGACAAGAAGGTGGCGAAGGAGGCGCGGAAGGCCGCGTTCAAGGCCCGCTCCCAGCAGGGCGGTTGAGCGAGCGGGTGAGCGGGACATGGCCGGTTCTTTGGCCGGCCATGGGGGAGTGCATACGGATTCTTGAACAAGGGCGCTCGAAGTAGCCCTGCGTTCAACTCGTGTTCAGGGACCGGCGGGAGCGTGTGCGCCGAACCGAGGCGCGCCACCCTCCACGGCACTCCCACCGTCACAGGAGACACCATGTCGCTCACCCGCAGGGACTTCGCCAGGAAATCCGCGATCACCGGTGCCGGGGTCGCCCTGGCGGGCACCGTCGGCGCCCTCGCCACCGCGCCGAACGCCCTCGCGTCCACGGAGACCGGCGCCGAGGGCGAGGACGGCGCCTCGGCGCACGGCCACCACGGCGTCGGCTACGGCCCCCTGCTCCCCGACCCCGACGGCATCCTCGCCCTGCCCGCCGGCTTCTCCTACGAGATCATCACCTACAGCGGCAGGACCAAGCTGGAGTCCGGCGAGTTCACGCCGTCCAACCACGACGGCACCTCCACCTTCGACGGCCCCCGCGGCGCCACCCTCCTCGTCAACAACCACGAGCTGAGGGGCCCCCGCGCGAGCTGGAAGTACCCGGTGCCGCTCACCGAGGGCCTGGTCTACGACCCCGCCGCCGCCGGTGGCTGCACGGTGGTCGAGGTGCGCCGCGGCCACGTCGCCGAGTGGGTGGGCATCGCCGGCACCTCCACCAACTGCGCGGGCGGCAACACCCCGTGGGGCACCTGGCTGACCTGCGAGGAGACCGAGGACAAGGCCGGCCAGAACGGCATGACCAAGGACCACGGCTACGTCTTCGAGGTCGACCCCGCCGACCGCCGGGCCAACCGCGACCCCAAGCCCGTCAAGGCACTGGGCCGTTACGCCCACGAGGCCGTCGTCGTCGACCCCAGGCGCGGCCACCTCTACCTCACCGAGGACGCGGCCGGCCCCAACGGGCTGCTCTACCGCTGGACCCCGCCGGCCGGCTTCCACCACGGCCGGGGCAGGCTGCGCACCCTCGCCGACGACGCCGGCGTGCTCCAGGCCTTCAAGTGCTTCGACTCCGGCGGCAGGTTCGTGGACGACCTCTCCCGCGCCACCAGGACCGGCGCGGTCTACGGCGTCGACTGGGTGGACGTCCCCGACCGCGACGCGAGGACCGCGTCCACCCGCAAGCAGTTCGGCGACGGCCTGGTCACCCGCGCCCGCAAGCTGGAGGGCATGTGGTGGGGCGACGGCGGCGCCTACATCGTCTCCTCCTTCGCCCGCGGGGAGAGCCCGGTCCAGCACGACGGCCAGGTCTGGTTCTACGACCCCAAGCGGCGCACGCTGACCCTGAAGGTCCTGCTCGGTGTGAATCCGGACCCGGCCGTGGACGGCGCCTTCGACGGCCCGGACAACATCACCGTCTCCCCGTACGGCGGTCTGGTCATCGCCGAGGACGGCGAGGGCGTGCAGCACCTGTTCGGCGCCACCGACAGCGGCCGCACCTACCCGATCGCCCGCAACGAACTGAACATCGGCACCGCCGAGGAGCCCGCGTACAGCGAGTTCACCGGGGTCACCTTCTCGCCCGACGGCAGGACCCTGTTCGCCAACATCCAGGAGCCGGGCATCATGCTGGCCGTCACGGGGCCGTGGAAGCGGCAGAAGCGCGATTAATTCGTTCGCCCGGCCCGCGGCCGTCCTCCTAGAGTGATTCATGTCCAGGTGCGAAGGCAGGAATTACTTCCACTCATAATGGGGCGGCCGCGGGTTCGAGTCCCGCCACCGGCACAACAGGCCGGTGTAGCTCAGGGGTTAGAGCACCTTTGTCGGTTCCGCCGATCTCGATCTCTGGACACCACAACTTCATGCACCTCCCGGTGCGAAGGCGGCGGCTACTTCTTTTGCAGAGAGAATCCAGTGCCGCAGCCGACTTGATCTCGGGAGGCGCAGCTCAAGGTGGGTGCCTGGTGCGCAGGCAGCGGATACTTCGGGACACGGTATGTTGCGGGTTCGAATCCCGTCATCGACCTGGGGTCGATGTGGCGGAAATGGAAGACGCGCCGGGTGAACAGCACCGTCGCCGACCCCTGATCTCGGACACCCTCCCTTTGCTGCGCCTCCCTCCGAAACGGAAATGAATTCGGGGGAATTCAGCATGGCTCGATTCAACACCAAGGCGGCCAAGGCACAGCCGACCTCGCGGGTGACGTCCACGGGACGAATACTCCGAACGTACGAGGGCGGCCGCGGTCACGAGCGGGACGCGCGCTCGGAGCTCTTCCTGCTCGCCGTATCCCACTTCGTCTCGCAGCAGACCTTCTACGAGAACGGCGCGGCCCGCGACGACCGGTTCGCCGCGCTCGTGCGCGAGCTCGCCGTCTCCGACCCGGCGTGGACGGCCGGCCTGCTTGGCTGGCTGCGCGGTGAGGGCAACATCCGCAGCGCCGCGATCATGGGAGCCGCAGAGTACGTGAAGGCACGGCTCGACGCCGGAGCCACCGACGGTCCCGCCAACCGGCAGGTCGTCGCCTCCGTGCTCCAGCGCCCGGACGAGCCCGGCGAGCTGCTCGCCTACTGGACCTCGGCCTACGGCCGCACCGTCCCCAAGCCGGTCAAGCGCGGCATCGCCGACGCCGTACGACGGCTGTACCACGGCAAGTCGCTGCTGAAGTACGACACCGCGTCCAAGGGCTACCGGTTCGGCGACATCCTCAATCTGGTGCACGCGGCGCCGGACCCGGACAAGCCGTGGCAGGGCGAGCTGTTCCGGTACGCGCTGGACCGCCGGCACAACCCGGACACCGCCGTGCCGCCCGCCTCGAACCGTGTGCTCACCGCGCACCGCGAGCTGATGGCGGTGCCGGTCGGGAAGCGGCGGGCGGTCGTGACGGCGGCCGACGGCGCCGAGCGGCTCGCGGCCGCCGGGATCAGCTGGGAGGCGCTGGCCGGTTGGCTGCAGGGCCCGATGGACAAGGCGGCCTGGGAGGCCGTGATCCCGTCCATGGGGGCGATGGCGCTCGTCCGCAACCTGCGCAACTTCGACGAGGCCGGGGTCTCGGACGAGGTCGCGGCCCGGGTCGCGGCGCGCATCAGCGACCCGGAGCAGGTGGCGCGCTCGCGGCAGTTCCCCTTCCGGTACCTGGCCGCGTACCAGCACGCGCCCTCGCTTCGCTGGGCGTACCCGCTGGAGAAGGCGCTCGGTCACTCGCTGGCGAACGTGCCCGTGCTGCCGGGCCGGACGCTGGTGCTGGTCGACCGGTCGGGCTCGATGTGGGCGCGGCTGTCGGACCGCTCGGAGCTCAACCGGGCCGACGCGGCGGCGATCTTCGGCACGGCGCTCGCGGTGCGGGCGGAGGACGCCGACCTCGTGGAGTTCGGCACCACGAGCCGGCGGCTGTCGTTCGAGCCGGGCGAGTCGGTGCTCAAGATCCTGGGGCGCTTCGGCGACCTGGGCGGCACCGACACCACCTCGGCGATCCGCGCGCACTACCGCGGGCAGGACCGGGTGCTGATCGTCACCGACGAGCAGTACGCGTACAACGTCCACGGCGGGCCGACCGAGCAGGTCCCGGCCCACGTCCCGGTCTACACCTGGAACCTGGCCGGCTACCGGGCGGGCCACGGCCCGTCGGGCAAGGGCAACCGGCACACCTTCGGCGGGCTCTCGGACTCGGCGTTCCGGATGGTGCCGCTGCTCGAAGCGGCCCGTGACGCCCGCTGGCCGTGGGAGGCGTGACCGGCCCGCACTCCACGGGGGTGCGGGCCGTGCCGTTGCCTGCGCGGACCTGGTCCGCCGCGGCGAGCTCGGCAGCCGCCCCGTACCGGCCGGGGCGGCACCGAAGGCACGCCCCAGCAGGGCGGGCCCATGATGGAGAAGTGCCCCACCCCCCGACCCCCACCCCACCGAACCCCTCCGGCCCGGCTCCGGCTTCCGGGCGGTCCGAGCCCCCTGGGCCGCCCGAGAGCCCCGGTACTCCGAAGGCCCCCGGTCCTGGCTCGGGCTTCGGTTGGATCGGGGCGGCGGCCACGCCCCGGAGCGCTGTGGCGTGGCTGCCTCCGGCCGGGCTGTGGCCCGCTATCCAGGAGATCCGGGTCGAGCACGACCCGCAGATCCGGCGGTGGCCGCCCCATGTGAACCTGCTCTTCGGCTTCGTGCCGGAGGAGGACTTCCCCCTGGCGCTCCCGCTGCTGGCCGCCGCGGCCGCGGAATGCGAGCCCTTCGACATCCGGCTCGGCGGGGTTCGCGCCTTCCGCCACCGGTCGTACGCCACCGTGTGGCTCGACCCCGCCGCGGCCGGCGCCGCGCCCTGGACGGAGCTTCGGCGCGTGCTGGCGGAGCCCTTCCCGAACTGCACGGACCGGTTCCCGAGGTTCACCCCGCACCTCTCGCTCGGGCGCACCCGCGTCCCGCGGGTCCTCGCGGCCGAGTGCGCCGCCCGGCTCGGCGTGCTGCACGCGCGCGTGGCCGAGATCGCGGTGCTCTCCCGCCGAGGTGACGGCCCCATGCGGACGCGCGCCACGATCGGCCTGGGCTCCGGCGAGGTACGGCGCCACCTCGGCCCGGACCCGGCGGACGGCGGCGGGTACGAGCCACCGGAACGGCACTGACCGGGCGGCGGTTGGGCGGGTCCGCGCGATCCGCTTCCCGATAGGATTCGGAGGGGATCCCCGGTTCGCGAGGAGTGTCTGGATGCCGCAGGTCAGGCGCATGCGCGCGGACGCTCGGCGCAACTACGAGCGATTGCTGCAGGTGGCGGCCGAGGCGTTCGCCGAGCACGGGGAGAACGCGTCGCTGGACGACATCGCCAAGCGCGCCGGCGTCGGCTCCGGCACCCTCTACCGGCACTTCCCGACCCGGCAGGATCTGCTGGAGGCCGCGTACGTCGACCGGATCCAGGCGATGGCGGCCCGGGCCGACGAGTTCGCCGCGGCCCTGCCGCCGGGCGAGGCGCTGGTGGAGTGGCTCAACGAGGTGTGCGTCGGGACGATCCAGGTGCGCGGCATGAAGGCGCTCCTGGGCTCGGCCGTCACCGACGGCAGCTCCGTGGCGGGCACGCCCTGCGGTACCTCGGTGCAGGACGCGGCACGGCGGCTGGTGGAGGCGGCGCAGCGGGCGGGCAGCCTGCGCGCGGACGTCGAGCCGATCGAGGTGCTGCGCCTCGCGCACGGCGTGGCGTCGGCGTCGGAGCTCGCGAGCGGGCAGGGGACGCAGATCCGCCGCTATCTGTCCCTGCTGACGGAGGGCCTGCGGCCGGGCGCGGCGGCCGGGGAGGCGGGCGCCCCCTGACGGAGGGGGCGCCCCCGGGTGTCGTACGACCGCTTACAGGGCTCGGGCCCCCGGCTCGACCATGTTCCTGACCGTCCGGGCCTTCACGAAGTCGCCCAGCGCCGTCATGTCCCACTCGCCGGAGAACTGGCGGATGAGCTTGGCCATCATCACGCCGGTCTGGGGCTCGGCGTGGGTGAGGTCGAAGCGGACCAGTTCCTCGCCGGTCGTGGCGTCCAGCAGGCGGCAGTAGGCCTTGGCGACCTCGGTGAACTTCTGCCCGGAGAAGGAGTTGACCGTGAAGACCAGACCGGAGACCTCCTGGGGCAGACGGCCCAGGTCGACCGTGATCGCCTCGTCGTCACCCGCGCCCTCGCCGGTGAGGTTGTCACCGGAGTGTCTGACCGCGCCGTTCAGGATCGTCAGCTTGCCGAAGTAGCAGCTGTCGATGTGGTTGCGCTGCGGGCCGTAGGCGATGACCGAGGCGTCCAGGTCGATGTCCTTGCCGCGGAAGGCGGGCTCCCAGCCGAGGCCCATCCGCACCTGGGAGAGCAGCGGGCGGCCGCCCTTCATCAGGGACACGGTCTGGTTCTTCTGCAGGCTGACCCGGCCCTTGTCCAGGCTGATCTT
>NZ_JBSGDB010000306.1:7229-11123 GCF_053602155.1 Streptomyces sp. NPDC004561 | reverse complement strand
GCTGCGGGGGCCGGTGCGCTCCGTCGGCGTCGCCGGCTCGGGCACCATGGCCTCGGGCATCGCCGAGGTGTTCGCCAAGGCGGGCTACGCGGTGGTCCTGGCCGCCCGCAGCGAGGAGAAGGCCCAGGCGGCCAAGGCCCGCATCGGCAAGTCCCTGGCGCGCTCCGTCGACAAGGGCCGGCTGACCGCCGAGGCCGCCGCCGCGACCCTGGACCTGATCACCCCGGCAGGCTCCTACGAGGCGTTCGCGGACGTCGACCTGGCCGTCGAGGCGGTCGCCGAGGACCTGGAGGTCAAGCGGCAGCTGTTCCAGGCGCTGGACAAGGTCTGCAAGCCCGGCGCGATCCTCGCGACCACCACCTCCTCGCTGCCCGTCGTCGCCTGCGCCCGCGCCACCTCGCGCCCGCAGGACGTGATCGGCATGCACTTCTTCAACCCGGCCCCCGCCATGAAGCTGGTCGAGGTCGTCCGGACCGTGCTGACGGGCGACGACGTCCACGCGACCGTCCGCGAGGTCTGCGCGAAGATCCGCAAGCACGCGGTGGACTGCGGCGACCGGGCCGGTTTCATCGTGAACGCCCTGCTGTTCCCGTACCTCAACAACGCGATCAAGATGGTCCAGGAGCACTACGCCTCCCTGGACGACATCGACGCGGCGATGAAGCTCGGCGGCGGCTACCCGATGGGCCCGTTCGAGCTGCTCGACGTGGTCGGCCTGGACGTCTCGCTGGCCATCGAGAAGGTGCTGCACCGCGAGTTCCGCGACCCGGGCCTCGCCCCGGCGCCGCTGCTGGAGCACCTGGTGGCCGCGGGCTGCCTCGGCCGCAAGACGGGCCGCGGCTTCCGCGAGTATGCCCGCCGCTGACGGCGTCGGCGACTGGTCCCACGCGGAGACGGACTGGGGCGGGCTGCTCGACCCGGCCACGGGCACCCCGCCCTTCCCGGGCGGGGGAAACCCCGCACCTGCGCACCGAGCTGCGCACATGCAGTACGTTCGGGTCATGTCCCAGCCCGCCAAGTCCTCACGTACACCAGCTACGCCCGACGCGCCGGAAAGTGCCGCAGGCAGTCGCGCCGCCGCCCAGCGGCTCAAGATGCGCCGAGAACTGGCGGCCGCAGCGATGGAGCTGTTCGCGACCAAGGGGTACGAGGCCACCACGGTCGACGAGATCGCGGCCGCGGCCGGCGTCGCCCGCCGCACCTTCTTCCGCCACTTCCGCTCCAAGGAAGAGGCGATCTTCCCGGACCACGACGACACGCTGATCCGTGCCGAGGCGGTGCTGAACGCCGCCCCGGCGCACGAACACCCGCTCGACACGGTGTGCCGCGGCATCAAGGAAGTCATGAGGATGTACGCGGCCCGCCCGGAGATCTCGGTCGCCCGCTACAAGCTCACGCGCGAGGTGCCCACCCTGCGCGAGGCCGAGATCGCCTCGGTGGCCCGCTACGAGCGCCTGTTCACCCGCTACCTGCTCGGTCACTTCGACGAGCACGCGCACGCCGACGACGCCAACGACGACCCGCTGCTGGCCGAGGTCGCCGCCTCCGCGGTCGTCACCGCCCACAACCACGTGCTGCGGCGCTGGCTGCGGGCGGGCGGCCAGGGCGACGTCGAGGCGCAGCTCGACCACGCGTTCGCGATCGTCCGCAAGACCTTCGGCACCGGCATCGGCGCCGGACGCGGCCCGGCCGCCACCAAGCGGGCCGCCGCCCCCGCGACGGCCTCGGCGCACGGCGAGGTGCTCGTCACCGTCGCCCGGACCGACGCCCCGCTGGAGGAGGTCATGCGGACCATCGAGGAGGCCCTGAAGGACCGCTGAGCGAGGGTCCGGGGGCGTCCGGAAGACCTCCCGACCGGCTTGCGCGCTGTGATGACGGCCACCCCACGGGGTGGCCGTTTTGCCATGTCAGAGCCCCTTTTCCGACAGATTTCAGGGCCCGTTCGATCGATCATCGCTCATTTGTTACGTAAAGATTTCATCTGAGGCCAAGTTCTGGCACTCAGTGCCTTGTCACCTGACACGCGGTGTCATACGTTGAAGATGTCCGGGCGGCCGGCGAGCAGAGACCTATCGCTCGTCGGCTGTCCCAGCAAGCCAATGGCCTGCGCGCCCGGACGCCTGCGTCACAGGCAACCTCCCGCGCCACAAAGCGCTGCCGAAGCACCACCGAGCCGAACCGACGGCACACCCAAAAACCCTCAGCAGCACTCATCGCAGCACCGACGATCCCTCAGCGCCCCTCCCTCAGGGCGCTCACCGCCGGAGGCAACACCGTGACCGTGAAGGACATCCTGGACGCGATCCAGTCGAAGGACGCCACGTCCGCCGACTTCGCCGCTCTGCCGCTCCCCGACTCGTACCGTGCGATCACCGTGCACAAGGACGAGACGGAGATGTTCGCGGGCCTCACGACCCGCGACAAGGACCCGCGCAAGTCGATCCACCTGGACGAGGTCCCCGTGCCGGAGCTGGGCCCGGGCGAGGCCCTGGTGGCCGTCATGGCCTCCTCCGTGAACTACAACTCCGTGTGGACCTCGATCTTCGAGCCGCTGTCGACCTTCGGGTTCCTGGAGCGCTACGGCAAGGTCAGCGAGCTGACCAAGCGGCACGACCTGCCGTACCACATCATCGGTTCCGACCTCGCGGGCGTCGTCCTGCGCACCGGCCCGGGCGTCAACGCCTGGAAGCCCGGCGACGAGGTCGTCGCCCACTGCCTGTCCGTCGAGCTGGAGTCCTCCGACGGCCACAACGACACGATGCTCGACCCCGAGCAGCGCATCTGGGGCTTCGAGACCAACTTCGGCGGCCTGGCGGAGGTCGCGCTGGTCAAGTCCAACCAGCTGATGCCGAAGCCCGGCCACCTGAGCTGGGAGGAGGCCGCCGCCCCGGGCCTGGTGAACTCCACCGCCTACCGCCAGCTGGTCTCCCGCAACGGCGCCGGCATGAAGCAGGGCGACAACGTCCTGATCTGGGGCGCCAGCGGCGGCCTCGGCTCCTACGCCACCCAGTTCGCCCTCGCCGGCGGCGCCAACCCGATCTGCGTCGTCTCCAGCGACCAGAAGGCGGACATCTGCCGGTCCATGGGCGCCGAGGCGATCATCGACCGCAGCGCCGAGGGCTACAAGTTCTGGAAGGACGAGCAGACCCAGGACCCGAAGGAGTGGAAGCGCTTCGGCAAGCGCATCCGTGAGCTCACCGGCGGCGAGGACATCGACATCGTCTTCGAGCACCCGGGCCGTGAGACCTTCGGCGCCTCGGTCTTCGTCACCCGCAAGGGCGGCACCATCACCACCTGCGCCTCGACCTCGGGCTACATGCACGAGTACGACAACCGCTACCTGTGGATGTCCCTGAAGCGGATCATCGGCTCCCACTTCGCCAACTACCGCGAGGCCTGGGAGGCCAACCGCCTCATCGCCAAGGGCAAGATCCACCCGACCCTGTCGAAGGTCTACTCCCTCGAGGACACCGGCCAGGCGGCGTACGACGTCCACCGCAACCTCCACCAGGGCAAGGTCGGCGTGCTCTGCCTCGCCCCCGAGGAGGGCCTCGGCGTGCGCGACGAGGAGATGCGGGCCAAGCACATCGACGCCATCAACCGCTTCCGGAACGTCTGAGAGCCATAGATGACAGAGCGTCAGAAGGACCGTCCGTGGCTCATGCGGACGTACGCCGGCCACTCCACGGCCGAGGCGTCCAACGAGCTGTACCGGCGCAACCTCGCCAAGGGCCAGACCGGTCTGTCGGTGGCGTTCGACCTGCCGACGCAGACCGGCTACGACTCCGACCACATCCTCGCCCGCGGCAAAGACCAGCACGTCCCGGTCGGCCGACCGCGCCCAGTCCACCACCTCGTCCCCCCCGGCCGTGACCTGCTCCCGGCTCTCCCCCC
>NZ_JBSGDB010000306.1:0-7219 GCF_053602155.1 Streptomyces sp. NPDC004561 | reverse complement strand
CCCCGCGGGGAGGTCGGCCGGGTGGGCGTGCCCGTCGCGCACCTCGGTGACATGCGCCGGCTGTTCCAGGACATCCCCCTGGAGCAGATGAACACCTCGATGACGATCAACGCCACCGCCATGTGGCTGCTGGCGCTCTACCAGGTCGTCGCCGAGGAGCAGGGCGCGGACATCACCAAGCTCCAGGGGACGACCCAGAACGACATCGTCAAGGAGTACCTGTCCCGGGGGACGCACGTCTTCCCGCCGGGGCCGTCGCTCCGCCTGACGACGGACATGATCGCGTACACGGTCTCCCACATCCCGAAGTGGAACCCGATCAACATCTGCAGCTACCACCTGCAGGAGGCCGGGGCCACGCCGGTGCAGGAGATCGCGTACGCGATGTCCACCGCGATCGCCGTCCTCGACGCCGTGCGCGACTCCGGCCAGGTGCCGCAGGAGCGCATGGGCGACGTCGTCGCGCGCATCTCCTTCTTCGTGAACGCGGGCGTCCGCTTCGTCGAGGAGATGTGCAAGATGCGGGCCTTCGGCCGCATCTGGGACCGGATCACCCGGGAGCGGTACGGCATCGAGGACCCCAAGCAGCGCCGGTTCCGCTACGGCGTCCAGGTGAACTCGCTGGGCCTGACCGAGGCGCAGCCGGAGAACAACGTCCAGCGGATCGTGCTGGAGATGCTGGCGGTCACCCTCTCCAAGGACGCACGCGCGCGCGCCGTGCAGCTGCCGGCCTGGAACGAGGCCCTCGGCCTGCCCCGCCCGTGGGACCAGCAGTGGTCGCTGCGCATCCAGCAGGTGCTCGCCTACGAGAGCGACCTGCTGGAGTACGACGACATCTTCGAGGGCTCGAAGGTGATCGAGGCGAAGGTCGGCCGGCTGGTCGACGACGTCCTCGCCGAGATCGAGCGCATCCAGGAGATGGGCGGCGCGATGGCCGCCGTGGAGTCCGGCTACCTGAAGTCGCAGCTGGTCGCCTCGCACGCCGAGCGCCGGGCCCGGATCGAGTCCGGCCAGGAGAAGATCATCGGCGTCAACATCTTCGAGGGCACCGAGCCGAACCCGCTGACGGCCGACCTGGACACCGCGATCCAGACGGTCGACCCGGCGGTCGAGGCCCGGGTCGTGGAGGGCCTCGAACGCTGGCGGGACACCCGCTACCAGCCGCCCTTCAACCACCCGCGCCCCTGCAAGGCGCTGGAGCGGCTGAAGGAGGCCGCCAAGGGCACCGACAACCTGATGGAGGCCACGCTGGAGTGCGCCCGCGCCGGAGTCACGACCGGCGAGTGGGCGGGCGCCCTGCGCGAGGTGTTCGGCGAGTACCGGGCGCCCACCGGGGTCTCCTCCGCGCCGGTGGCCGTCGCCGCCGAGGCCGGCTCGGCGCTCGCCGAGGTCCGCGCCAGGGTCGACGCCACCGCTCGCGAGCTGGGCGTCGGCAAGCTGCGCTTCCTGGTCGGCAAGCCCGGCCTGGACGGGCACTCCAACGGCGCCGAGCAGATCGCCGTCCGCGCCCGCGACGCCGGCTTCGAGGTGGTCTACCAGGGCATACGGCTGACGCCCGAGCAGATCGTGGACGCCGCGCTCGCGGAGGACGTGCACGCCGTGGGCCTGTCGATCCTGTCCGGCTCGCACGCCCAGTTGGTGCCGGACGTACTCCAGCGGCTGCGTGTGGCCGGTGCCACAGATATACCGGTGATCGCAGGTGGCATCATCCCGAACGGGGACGCCGAGCAGCTCAGGGCCGCCGGAGTGGCCGCCGTCTTCACCCCGAAGGACTTCGACATCACCGGGATCATCGGCCGCATCGTCGACGAGATCCGGAAAGCGAACAAGCTCGACCCTCTGGAGGTCCCCGCATGACGACCGTCAACCGCCTTCGCCCGCGGCGCTCCTGCCTGGCCGTGCCGGGCTCGAACCCGCGCTTCCTCGAGAAGGCGCAGGGCCTGCCGGCGGACCAGGTCTTCCTGGACCTGGAGGACGCGTGCGCGCCGCTCGCCAAGCCCGAGGCGCGGCACACCATCGTCAAGTTCCTCAACGAGGGCGACTGGACCGGCAAGACGCGCGTGGTGCGGGTCAACGACTGGACCACCGAGTGGACGTACCGGGACGTCGTGACGGTCGTCGAGGGCGCGGGCCAGAACCTCGACTGCATCATGCTGCCGAAGGTCCAGAGCGCCGAGCAGATCGTCACCCTGGACCTGCTGCTGACGCAGATCGAGAAGACCATGGGCTTCGAGGTCGGCAAGATCGGCATCGAGGCGCAGATCGAGAACGCGCAGGGCCTGAACAACGTCAACGCGATCGCGCAGGCCTCCCCGCGCGTCGAGACCATCATCTTCGGCCCGGCCGACTTCATGGCCTCCATCAACATGAAGTCGCTGGTCGTGGGCGAGCAGCCGCCCGGCTACCCGGCGGACGCCTACCACTACATCCTGATGAAGATCCTGATGGCCGCCCGCGCCAACAACCTCCAGGCGATCGACGGCCCCTACCTGCAGATCCGCAACGTGGAGGGCTACCGCGAGGTCGCCCAGCGCGCCGCCGCCCTCGGCTTCGACGGCAAGTGGGTGCTGCACCCGGGCCAGGTCGAGGCGTCCAACGAGATCTTCTCGCCCTCCCAGGAGGACTACGACCACGCCGAGCTGATCCTGGACGCGTACGACTACTACACGTCCGAGGCGGGCGGCAAGAAGGGCTCCGCGATGCTCGGCGACGAGATGATCGACGAGGCCAGCCGCAAGATGGCCCTGGTCATCTCCGGCAAGGGCCGCGCCGCCGGCATGCGGCGCACCAGCAAGTTCGAGATCCCGGAGGCCTGACGGTCATGCAGTTCGGACGCACCTACGAGGAGTTCGAGGTCGGGGCGACGTACAAGCACTGGCCGGGCAAGACGGTCACGGAGTACGACGACCACCTGTTCTGTCTCCTCACCATGAACCACCACCCGCTCCACATGGACACCAACTATGCGGAGAAGACGACGGACTTCGGCAAGAACGTCGTCGTGGGCAACTACATCTACTCCCTGCTGCTCGGCATGTCCGTCCCGGACGTCTCCGGCAAGGCGATCGCCAACCTGGAGATCGAGTCGCTCAAGCACGTGGCGCCGACCTTCCACGGCGACACGATCTACGGCGAGACGACCGTGCTCGACAAGTGGCCGTCGAAGTCGAAGAACGACCGCGGCATCGTCTACGTCGAGACCAAGGGCTACAAGCAGGACGGCACCCTGGTGTGCGTCTTCCGCCGCAAGGTGATGGTGCCCACCGAGACGTACATCAAGGAGCGCGGCGGCGAGCAGCCCGGCCGCCCGGAGCTGAAGCAGCAGGAGAAGTAGATGGCGCGCCTCGCCCAGACCGCCGGTCTGACCGATGTCCAGCAGGAGATCCTCTCCACCGTCCGGGACTTTGTCGACAAGGAGATCATTCCTGTCGCGACCCAGCTGGAGCACCGCGACGAGTACCCGCAGCAGATCGTGGACGGCCTGAAGGAGCTCGGCCTCTTCGGTCTGATGATCCCCGAGGAGTACGGGGGCCTGGGCGAGTCGCTGCTCACCTACGCGCTGTGCGTGGAGGAGATCGCCCGCGGCTGGATGTCGGTGTCCGGCATCATCAACACCCACTTCATCGTCGCGTACATGCTCAAGCAGCACGGTACGCAGGAGCAGAAGGACCACTTCCTGCCGAGGATGGCGGCCGGCGACATCCGCGGCGCCTTCTCGATGTCGGAGCCGGGCCTGGGCTCCGACGTCTCGGCGATCACGTCGAAGGCGGTCAGGGACGGCGACGAGTACGTCCTGAACGGCCAGAAGATGTGGCTGACGAACGGCGGCACGTCGTCCCTGGTGGCGGTTCTCGTCCGGAGTGACGAGGGTCACCCCGAGGGCACGGCGCCCCACAAGTCGATGACGACCTTCCTGGTCGAGAAGGAGCCGGGCTTCGGCGAGGTCCGCCCGGGCCTCACCATCCCCGGCAAGATCGACAAGATGGGCTACAAGGGCGTCGACACCACCGAGCTGATCATGGACGGCCTGCGGGTACCGGCCGATCGGGTGCTCGGCGGCGTCACCGGCCGAGGTTTTTACCAAATGATGGACGGCGTGGAGGTCGGCCGGGTCAACGTGGCCGCGCGCGGCTGCGGCGTCGCCCAGCGCGCCTTCGAGCTGGGCGTGCGGTACGCCCAGCAGCGGCACACCTTCGGCAAGGCGATCGCCCAGCACCAGGCCATCCAGTTCAAGCTGGCGGAGATGGCCACCAAGGTCGAGGCCGCGCATGCGATGATGGTCAACGCGGCACGCAAAAAGGACTCCGGCGAGCGAAACGATCTCGAGGCCGGGATGGCGAAGTACCTCGCCTCCGAGTACTGCAAGGAGGTCGTGGAGGACGCCTTCCGGATCCACGGCGGCTACGGCTTCTCCAAGGAGTACGAGATCGAGCGCCTCTACCGCGAGGCCCCGATGCTGCTCATCGGCGAGGGTACCGCCGAGATCCAAAAAATGATCATCGGGCGCAGGCTGCTCGAAGAGTATCGATTCCAGGGCTGAATGTCCGGGTACGGGGTGTTTTCTTCGAGAAGAAGATCACACCCCGTAGACGTTCTTCGGCCGCCGACTCGGCTTCCTGGCTTGCCCAGTTGTGGCCCGCGACCGGTACGATCCCCGGAAAGCCGCCGTCCCCCGTCTTGCGCGGCATCATCCGCTACGAAGGTCATCCATGCCCCACAGCCAAACCTCTGCACCTCGCGACAGCCGAGCCGGCGTACGCCTCGCGCGCGGAGCATCGCCGTGGCTTCTCCCGACCGTCGCCACCGCAGCCCTCAGCCTGGCCCGCAGCCGCCGCTCCGGCGCGGCCCGGGCCGTCGCCGTGCCCGCCACCGCGCTCGCGGCGGGCATGCTGTGGTTCTTCCGCGACCCCGAGCGCGAGATCGTCCGGGGCCGGGTCATCTCGCCGGCCGACGGCGTGGTGCAGAGCATCATGCCGTGGAAGGACGGCCGCACCCGCGTCGCGATCTTCATGAGTCCGCTCAACGTCCACGTCAACCGCGCTCCCCTCGCGGGCACGGTGACGTCGGTCGAACACATCCCCGGTGGCTTCGTTCCCGCCTTCAACAAGGAGAGCGAGAACAACGAGCGCGTAGTCTGGCATTTCGACACCGAACTCGGCGACATCGAGATGATCCAGATCGCCGGCGCGGTGGCCCGTCGTATCGTGCCCTACATCCCTCGGGGCACGAAGGTCGAGCAGGGCGACCGAATCGGTCTGATCCGCTTCGGCTCGCGTGTCGACCTCTACCTGCCCGAGGGCGTGGAGGTCGCGGTCGAGGTCGGACAGAAGACCGTGGCTGGGGTGACTCGCATTGACCGTGATTGATCCGGAGACCCAGGCGGGCTGGGTGCCCGAGGCGGACGAGGTGGACGACGAGGAGGAGATGCCCCTCTCGCTCCGCCTCTCAATAGCGGACACCCTCACCCTGGGCAACGCCACGTGTGGGTTCATGGCGGTGTACTTCACCACCACCGGCATCCTGATCCCGCACCTCACCGGCAGCCAGGAGTCGGGCATGGCCCGCCACAGCGCGGCCACGGCGGTCATCCTGATGCTCTGCGCGGCCGTCTTCGACCTGTTCGACGGACTGGTCGCCAGGAAGCTGCGCTCGTCGCCCATGGGCGCCGAGCTGGACAACCTCTCCGACCTGATCAGCTTCGGCCTGGCGCCGGCGTACTTCGTGCTCGTGTACGGGATGGTCGCGGACGACGCGCACCAGAGAATGGCGGCGCTGGGGGCAATCGTGGTGCTCCTCGCGGTCGTGCTGCGGCTGGCCCGCTTCTCCTGCGTGACCATGAAGGACGGCATGTTCCAGGGCATGCCCTCGCCGTTCGGCGCGCTGACGGTCGTCTCCATCGTGCTGCTGGAGCTGCCCTTCGTGGCGACCCTGCTGGCCATCCTGGGCACCGCCTGGCTGATGGTGAGCCGGGTGGAGTACCCGAAGCCGCGCGGCCGCCTCGCCGGCGCGATGCTCTGCTGGATCGTGCTGTCCATGGGCCTGCTGGCCGCCTGGGCCTTCGACGCCCCGAGCGGTCAGCTGCTGCTCCAGACCGGCTGCGCGCTGCAGCTGGTGATGGGCGCGGTGATCCCGCTGTTCGCCACGGCGCGCCGGGTGAACAACTTCCGCGACAACCGCCGGGAGCGGGCGGCACAGCTGCCGTAGCGGCACTCGTACGAGGGGCCCCGGACCGTTGCCCGGTCCGGGGCCCTTCGCTTGCCCGGCCGACCCGGGGGCTCCGCCCGAGACCCCGGCGCGGAGCGGGGCCGGGAGGGCGAAGCCCCCGGGCCTCAGCCCAGGTGGTCCTCGGCGATCCGCGCGGCGAGGCGCTCGAGGATCGGACCGGCTTCGGCGATGCACCTGGCGACGTCCGGCTCGACGGACGTCAGCGGGTACGCCCGCTCGATCCCGGCCGCCAGCAGCGCCTCCTCCAGCAGTGCGAGACGGCCGCAGACCGCCACCACCGGCTTGCCCGCGGCCCGCGCGGCCGCGGCGACGCCCGCCGGCGCCTTCCCGTGCAGCGTCTGCTCGTCCAGGGACCCCTCGCCGGTGATCACCAGGGAGGCCCGCTCCAGCGCGGGCGCGAAGCCGAGCACGTCCAGCATGACCTCGATACCGGGCCGGAACCGGGCGCCCAGCAGCAGCGCGCCGTAACCGATGCCGCCCGCCGCCCCCGCGCCCGGCGCCGCGGCGTACTCGGCCGCCCGCGGCCCGACCTCGGCCTCCAGCACCTTCGCGAAGTGCGCGAGGGCCGCGTCCAGGGTGTCCACGTCGTCCGGCGTGGCCCCCTTCTGCGGACCGTAGACCGCCGGCGCGCCCTTCGGCCCGGTCAGCGGATTGTCGACGTCGCTGGCCAGCACCAGCTCGACCGAGGACAGCCGCGGGTCCAGGCCGGAGAGGTCGGCACGGGCCAGGTCGGCCAGCCCGCCGCCGCCCGGCGTCACGGGCTCGCCGTGCTCGTCCAGGAACCGGGCGCCCAGCGCCGACAGCATGCCCGCGCCGCCGTCCGTGGTCGCGCTGCCGCCCACGCCGAACACGATCGTCCGCGCGCCCGCGTCCAGCGCGGCCCGCAGCAGCTCACCGGAGAGCTCTCCGTCCACCAGGGCGGAGAGCCGGTCTCCCAGGTGCTGCTCTGCGAGGTGCGCCTCCCCGGCAGATTTAGGTCGTGATCCAGTCACGC
>NZ_JBSGDB010000305.1:0-11125 GCF_053602155.1 Streptomyces sp. NPDC004561 | reverse complement strand
GCCACCCCGCGCCCCGCCCCGCGGCCCCCGCGCCGGCCCGCCCCCCCCCCGCCCCGCCGCGAGGCCGAGGAACTGCTCGGCGCGGCCCGCGAGGAGGCCGAGGAGGAGCGCCGGCGGGCCCGCGAGCAGAGCGAGGAGCTGCTGGCCTCCGCGCGCAAGCGCGTCGAGGAGGCGCAGGCCGAGGCGATCCGGCTGGTCGAGGAGGCCGACCGGCGCGCCACCGAGATGGTGTCCGCCGCCGAGCAGCACGCGCAGCAGGTACGGGACTCCGTCTCCGGGCTGCACGAGCAGGCGCAGGAGGAGATCGTCGGGCTGCGTTCGGCCGCCGAGCACGCGGCGGACCGTACGAGGCGGGAGGCAGAGGAGGAGGCGGACCGGGTCCGCGCCGACGCCTACGCCGAGCGGGAGCGGGCCGGCGAGGACGCCTCCCGGCTCCGGCGCGAGGCGAACGAGGAGACGGAGGCCGCCAAGGGGCTGGCCGAGCGTACGGTCGCGGAGGCGATCGCGGAGGCCGAGCGGCTGCGCTCGGAAGCGTCCGACTACTCCCAGCGGGTGCGCACGGAGGCCTCCGACGCGCTGGCCGAGGCCGACCAGGCCGCGGCCCGGACCCGCGCGGACGCCCGCGAGGACGCGAACCGCATCCGTTCGGACGCGGCGACCCAGGCCGACACGCTCATCACCGAGGCCCGCAACGAGGCCGAGCGGCTGCAGACCGAGACGATCGCCGAGGCGGACCGGCTCCAGACCGAGACCGTCGCCGAGGCCGAGCGGGTGCGCGCGGAGGCCCTCGCGGGCGCCGAGCAGCTCATCGGGGAGGCGACGGGTGAGGCGGAGCGGCTGCGCGCCGAGGCCGCCGAGACCGTCGGCACCGCCCGCCAGCACGCCGAGCGGATGCGGATCGAGTCCGGCCAGCTCAGGGCGGACGCCGAGGCGGCGGCCGAGCGGCTCGTCAGCACCGCGCGCGAGGAGGCCGAGCGGACCCTGGACGAGGCCCGCAAGGACGCCAACAAGCGGCGCTCGGAGGCGGCCGAGCAGGTCGACACCCTCATCAACGAGACCACGGCCGAGGCCGACAAGCTGCTCACCGAGGCGCAGGCGCAGGCGCTGAAGGCCACCGCGGACGCCGAGTCGCAGGCCGACACCATGGTCGGCGCGGCCCGCAGCGAGGCCGAGCGGATCGTCGCCGAGTCGACCGTGGAGGGCAACTCCCTGGTGGAGAAGGCCCGCACGGACGCCGACGAGCTGCTGGTCGGTGCCCGCCGGGACGCCACCGCCATCAGGGAGCGCGCGGAGGAGCTGCGCGACCGCATCACCACCGAGATCGAGGAGCTGCACGAGCGGGCCCGCCGCGAGGCCGCCGAGACGATGAAGTCCACCGGCGACCGCTGCGACGCGCTCATCAAGGCCGCCGAGGAGCAGCTGGAGAAGGCCCAGGCCAAGGCCAAGGAGATCGTCTCGGACGCGAGCTCCGAGGCGGGCAAGGTCCGGATCGCGGCCGTCAAGAAGGCGGAGGGCCTGCTCAAGGAGGCCGAGCAGAAGAAGGCCAGCCTGGTCAAGGAGGCCGAGGAGCTGAAGGCGGAGGCGATCCGCGAGGCCCGGCGCACGGTCGACGAGGGCAAGCGCGAGCTGGAGATCCTGGTGCGCCGGCGCGAGGACATCAACGCCGAGATCTCCCGGGTCCAGGACGTCCTGGAGGCGCTGGAGTCCTTCGAGGCCCCGGCGTCCGGCAAGGACGGCGGGGTCAAGGCCGGCGCGACCGTGGGCGCCCCCCGTTCGGGTGGCAAGACGTCAGAAGGCTAGCGCATAGGGTACGTTCCGGTGTGTTCTGGGGAGCTTTGCCCTGGTCCTTGGCAAGCCGTCCGGCGGTCAGCCACCCAAAAGAGGTGTCATTCTCCAGATCAAACACGTATCCGCTCGATGACACACCGCTTCGGCCCCTAGGATTCCACCTATCACCTCACCGGTCTCATTCGACAGGAACCCCATGAGCGACACTTCCCCCTACGGCTTCGAGCTTGTGCGGCGTGGGTACGACCGCGCTCAGGTGGACGAACGCATCTCCAAGCTCGTCTCCGACCGTGACAGCGCTCTAGCACGCATCACCGCCCTGGAGAAGCGCATCGAGGAGCTGCATCTCGAGACGCAGAACGCCCAGGCTCAGGTCAGTGACGCCGAACCGTCGTACGCGGGTCTCGGCGCGCGCGTCGAGAAGATCCTGCGCCTGGCCGAGGAAGAGGCCAAGGAGCTTCGTGAGGAGGCCAGGCGCGCGGCCGAGCAGCACCGCGACCTCGCCGAGTCCGCGGCCCAGCAGGTCCGCAACGACGCCGAGTCCTACGCCGTCGAGCGCAAGGCCAAGGCCGAGGACGAGGGCGTCCGGATCGTCGAGAAGGCCAAGACCGAGGCCTCCCAGCTGCGCACCGAGGCGCAGAAGGACGCGCAGTCCAAGCGGGAGGAGGCGGACGCCCTCTTCGAGGAGACCCGCGCCAAGGCCGCGCAGGCCGCCGCCGACTTCGAGACCAACCTGGCCAAGCGCCGCGAGCAGTCCGAGCGCGACCTGGCCTCGCGTCAGCAGAAGGCCGAGAAGCGCCTGGCGGAGATCGAGCACCGCGCCGAGCAGCTGCGCCTGGAGGCCGAGAAGCTGCGCACCGACGCCGAGCGGCGCGCGCGCCAGACGGTGGAGACGGCCCAGCGCCAGGCCGAGGACATCGTGGCCGACGCCAACGCCAAGGCCGACCGCATCCGTTCGGAATCCGAGCGGGAGCTGGCGGCGCTCACCAACCGCCGCGACAGCATCAACGCCCAGCTGACCAACGTCCGCGAGATGCTGGCCACGCTGACCGGTGCCGCGGTCGCCGCGGCCGGCACGTCCGACGACGAGCCGGTCTCCCGGGGCGTTCCGGCTCAGCAGTCCCGGTAGTTCGGGCAGCCGTACGACGCCGTGAGGGGCGGCGGGACCCGGTCCCGCCGCCCCTCACGTGTGCGCGGGTCCGGCGACGAGGGGTGGCGGGAGCTGATGGAATCCGTGCGCCGGGCCGCGGCCCGGCTCGCGGCGCGCGGACGGGTGGAGATCACCCGGCACGGTGTTCCCGTCGATCCCGCCGAGGCCCGCGGCCCGGTCCGGATCCGCCGGCCGGCCTGAGGCGGGGCGCGGCCCGGGCCCCGGCCCTCCGCCCGAGTGGCGGGCCCCCGGCGGCGGTCCTAGCGTGGCCGCATGATCGAGCTGGCGGGGCTGACCAAGCGGTACGGCGAGAAGGTCGCGGTCGACCGGCTGACGTTCACCGTGCGGCCGGGCGTCGTCACCGGATTCCTCGGGCCGAACGGGGCCGGGAAGTCCACGACGATGCGGATGATCCTCGGGCTCGACCACCCCACCGCCGGCGACGTCCGGATCGACGGCATGCACTATGCCCAGCTCACGGACCCGCTGACGTACGTCGGCGCCCTGCTGGACGCCAAGGCCGTGCACGGCGGGCGGAGCGCCTACAACCATCTGCTGTGCCTCGCACAGAGCAACGGGATCCCGGATCGCCGGGTCGCCGAGGTTCTGGAGGCCGTGGGGCTGACGGCCGTGGCCGGGAAGAAGGCCAAGGGGTTCTCGTACGGCATGGGGCAGCGGCTGGGGATCGCGGGGGCGCTGCTCGGGGATCCGCGGATCCTGATGTTCGACGAACCGGTGAACGGGCTCGACCCGGAGGGCATCCACTGGATCCGGAACCTGATGAAGTCGCTCGCCGCCCAGGGCCGGACGGTGTTCGTTTCGAGTCATCTGATGAGCGAGATGGCGCTGACCGCCGATCATCTGGTCGTCATCGGGCAGGGCCGGCTGCTCGCGGACACCTCCATGGCCGAGTTCATCCGGCAGCACTCGCGCTCGTACGTCCGGATCCGCTCGCCGCAGCGGGAGAGGCTGCTCGACGTGCTGCACGAGGCGGGCATCACCGCCGTGGAGGCGGGCGGCGGGACGCTGGAGGTGGAGGGCGACAAGGCCGAGCGGATCGGGGAGCTGGCCGCGGGCCACGGGATCGTGCTGCACGAGCTGAGCCCGCAGCAGGCCTCGCTGGAGGAGGCGTTCATGCGGCTGACGGCTCA
The DNA here is from genome assembly GCF_053602155.1 of Streptomyces sp. NPDC004561. NCBI lineage: Bacteria > Bacillati > Actinomycetota > Actinomycetes > Kitasatosporales > Streptomycetaceae > Streptomyces > Streptomyces sp. NPDC004561. The sequence continues at coordinate 7,036 of NZ_JBSGDB010000305.1, read as the reverse complement.
GACGGTGGAGTACCACGCGCACACCGGGCCCGCGCCGGCCCGGCAGGAGTGGGGCGCCGGCTGGAAGGGAGCGTGAGGCATGACGGCCGTTCAGGTCATCCGGTCCGAGTGGACCAAGATCCGGTCGGTGGCGTCCACGGTGTGGACACTGTCGGTGGCCGTGGTCGTCACCGTCGCCCTGGGGATGCTCATCTCCGCGCTGTCCCGGAGCGAGTTCGACTCGATGCCGCTGCGGGACCGGCTGACGTTCGACCCGACCTTCGTCAGCTTCGCGGGCATGAGCCTCGGCCAGCTCGCCATGATCGTGTTCGGGGTGCTGGTCGTCTCCAACGAGTACAGCACCGGCATGATCCGGGTCTCCCTGGCCGCCGTGCCGCGACGCGGCACCTTCCTGTTCAGCAAGATCGCGGTGGCCGGGGTGCTCGCCCTGGCCGTCGGGATGGCGACGAGCTTCGCCGCGTTCTTCCTCGGGCAGGCGATGCTGGGGCCGTACCGGGCGGCGATCGGCGACCCCGGTGTGCTGCGCGCGGTGCTCGGCGGCGGCCTGTACATGACGCTGATCGCGCTGTTCTCCATGGGCGTCGCCGCGATGCTGCGCTCGCCGATGCTGTCGCTCGGCATCCTGATGCCGTTCTTCTTCCTGATCTCCAACATCCTCGGCAACGTCGACGCCACCAAGAAGGTCGGCCGGTTCCTGCCGGACCAGGCGGGCAGCCGGATCATGCAGGTGGTGCCGAGCGCGGACGACACTCCGTACGGCCCCTGGGGCGGGCTCGGGATCATGGTGCTGTGGGTGATCGCCGCACTGGCGGGCGGGTACCTGCTGCTCCGGCGGAGGGACGCCCAGTAGGGCCGTCGGCCACCCAGCGTGAACCTTTGGCTTTACCGTCCTTTGGGCGGAACCGTCAGCGCCTCGATATCCTCCTAACCCTTACGGGGGCGTGTGCCCCGCTGTCCTGAACCTTTCGATGGGTGCGGAGCATGATCGAGGCTGTAGGCCTGACGAAGCGGTACGGCGACAAGACCGCCGTGTACAACCTTTCCTTCCAGGTGCGACCGGGCGCCGTGACCGGCTTCCTCGGACCGAACGGCTCGGGCAAGTCCACGACGATGCGGATGATCCTCGGGCTGGACAACCCCACGTCCGGTTCGGTGACCATCGGCGGCTACCCGTACCGCAGGCTGCCCAACGCCCCCCGCCAGGTCGGCGCCCTGCTCGACGCCAAGGCCGTGCACGGCGGGCGCAGCGCCCGCAACCATCTGCTGAGCCTCGCCCAGTTGTCGGGCATCCCGGCCCGGCGCGTGGACGAGGTGCTGGGCGTGGTCGGTCTTCAGGAGGTGGCGAAGAAGCGGTCCAAGGGCTTCTCGCTCGGCATGGGACAGCGCCTCGGCATCGCCGCCGCGCTGCTCGGCGACCCGCAGGTGCTGCTGTTCGACGAGCCCGTCAACGGCCTCGACCCCGAGGGCATCCTCTGGGTGCGCAACCTGATGAAGGCCCTGGCGGCCGAGGGCCGTACCGTCTTCGTCTCCTCCCACCTGATGAGCGAGATGGCGCTGACCGCCGACCACCTCATCGTCATCGGGCGCGGCCAGCTGCTCGCCGACATGAGCGTGAAGGACTTCATCTCCGCCAACTCCGCCGACTTCGCGCGCGTGCGCACCCCCGACGCCGAGCCGCAGCTGCGCGAGAAGCTGAGCGGCGCGCTCACCGAGGCGGGCGGCCATGTGCTGCCGGAGCAGGACGGCGCGCTGCGGGTGACCGGGCTGCCGCTGCCCCGCATCAGCGACCTCGCGCACGAGGCGGGCGTGCGGCTGTGGGAGCTGTCGCCGCACCAGGCCTCGCTGGAGGAGGCGTACATGCGGATGACCCAGGGCGCGGTGGACTACCGCTCGACCGTCGACCAGCGGACGGGCCTCCAGCAGCCGCTGCCGCCCGGCGCGCAGCCGCCCATGCCGGTGCCCGGCCAGGGCCAGCCCGGCTGGTACGCCCCGCCGCCGCCCCAGCAGGGCGGGCAGCCGTTCGCGATGCCGCAGCCGCCCGCGGGACCCTACGGCGGCGCACCGGCGGCTGGGTACGGCACGCCGGCGGCTCCGGGTGCACCGGCGGCTCCGGGTGCCGCGGGGGCGGCCGCCGCCAACCCCTACGCCCAGCAGTCCCCCGCCGCCGCCCAGCCGCAGCCGCAGGCGCCGGACGGGCCGGCGGCTCCGGTCGCGCCCCAGGCGCCGGCGGCCCCGCCCGCACCGCAGCAGGCGCCCGCCGCCCCGGCCCCGGCCGTCACCTCCGCCCCCGCAGACCTGACCAAGCCCGAGGACGCCCGATGAGCACCCACCAGCCCCCAATGCCGCAGGCGCCCGCATCCGTGCCCGGCGGCTCGTACCCCGGCTACACCTCGCCGATCCCGGTCGTGCGCACCCACCTCGGGCACGCGCTGGCCTCCGAGTGGACGAAGATCAAGTCGGTCCGGTCGACGATGTGGACGCTCGGCGTGTTCGTGCTCCTCGTCGTCGGCATCGGCCTGCTGACCGGCGCGGTGGTGAAGTCCCACGCGAACTCGACGTCCCTGGAGGGCCAGAACCCGCTCTCCTTCGGGTTCTTCGGCCTGCTCCTCGGCAGCATGTGCATCATGACGCTGGGGGTGCTCACCACGGCCTCGGAGTACGGCACGGGCATGATCCGTACGACGATGACCGCCTGCCCGAGCCGGGTCCGGGTGCTCACCGCCAAGTCGATCGTGTTCTTCCTCGTCGCCTTCGTGGTCACCCTGGCCGCGTCCGGCTTCGTGGCCATGATCCACGCGTCCATGCTGTCCGGCACCGGCGCGCACGCCCCCACCGGCGGGGAGTGGTTCAAGGACACCGTCGGTGTCAGCTTCTACATCGCGCTGCTCGGGCTGCTCTCGCTGCTGGTCGGCTCGATCATCCGGCACTCCGCGGGCGGCATCACGATCATGATCGGCGCGGTGCTCGCGCCCCTGGTCATCGCCCTGTTCATGGCCACGTCCACGCTGCACAAGGTGCAGGAGTTCCTGTTCGAGTACTCCATCCCGAGCCAGCTGGGCGTCTTCTACGACAACACCCTGAGCGGTTCGGGCCCCACCGGCTGGGAACCGCTGTGGATCATGCTGGGCCTGACGGCGGCCGCGTACGCCGGCGCCTTCGCGCTGCTGCAGAAGCGGGACGTGTAACCGCCAGGCGGCTTCAGAACTTCGGCGCGTTACGGGGCCGCTGCACCCGCGTGGTGCGGCGGTCCTTCGCGTTCCAGCACGCCTTGTGCCAGTGCCGGCGGTCGTCCACGCCCGCGTGCTCCGGCCAGGCCACCACGTGCGGGACCCCGGAGGGGATCGCCTGGTCGCAGCCCGGGCAGCGGTAGGTCTTGCCCTCGGCGCTCGCCCCGGCGACATGACGCACGCTCCACTCCTCGCCCCGCCAGCTCTCCGTGGACTGCCAGCCGCCGTACCGGCCGGTGCGGTCGTCCTCGGCGCTCGGACCGGACGAGCCGGCGGCCTTCGGTCGGTTGCGACGCGGGGACACGGGACACCTCTCGGGGCTATACAGGAAGCACGGTCTGGATCCAGCCTACGCGCCGCCGAGAGGGGTACCCGTACGGCGCCAACCGGTGCAAGTCCCCCTCCAGGGCGACTCATTCTGAAGACAATCCGCAAATTACTCCGCCAGGCCGTGTCCTGCGCACGTGTCAGACGGTTATGCCGGTGGGGGAGCTCCGGGTCGGAGCCAAGGAAGCAGGAAAACGAGATGTACGTAGGAAGCTTTGTGCTGGGCGCCCAGTTCCCGGGCCAGGGCCAGGGGGAGGCCCTGCACCGGGCGGTCCGCTCGGCGGAGGTCGCCGAGGAGGCCGGGCTGGACTCCGTGTGGCTCGCGGAGCACCACTTCGTGCCCTACGGCACGTGCCCGTCGGCGGTCACCCTGGCCGCCCTGCTGCTCGGCCGCACCCGCCGGATCCGGGTGGGCACGGCGGTCAGCGTACTGCCCACCGCCCATCCGGTCGCGCTCGGCGAGCAGGCCGCGCTGCTGCACCTGACGAGCGGCGGACGGTTCACGCTGGGGGTGGGCCGCGGCGGGCCCTGGGTGGATCTGGAGGTGTTCGGCACCGGACTCGGGGCGTACGAACGCGGGTTCCCCGAGTCGCTCGATCTGCTGCTGCGCTGGCTGCGCGAGCCGTCCGTGGCGGCCGACGGCGAGCGGTACTCCTTCCGCGAGGTGCCCGTCGTGCCCCGCCCGTCGGAGGCCCTGACGGACACCCCGGGGCCGGAGGTCGTCGTCGCGTGCACCTCCCCGGGGAGCGTGCGGCTGGCCGCCGAGCGCGGGCTGCCGATGCTGCTCGGCATGCACATCGGGGACGAGGAGAAGGCCGAGATGGTCGCCCTGTGGCGGCGCTCCGCCCGCGCGGCGGGCCGGGCCGCCGAGGAGATCGCGGCCGCCGGCCATGTCTCGGCCGGGGTCTGCCAGCTCGCCGACCGGCGCACGGACGCGGTGGAGACCCTGCTGAAGGCGATGCCCGGCTGGCTGAAGCAGGGCCTGGAGGCGCATGTGACGGTGGACGGCCGGGCGCGCTCGATGCGCGACCCGCACGCCTACACCGAACTGCTCTGCGGACTGCACCCGGTGGGCACCCCGCGACTCGCCGCCGACCGGCTCGCGGCCACCTCGGAACGCACGGGCATCTCCCGCTTCGCCCTGCTCGTCGAGGGCTCGGGCGACCTCGCGGCGACGGAGGAGAACCTGCGGCGCCTGGGCAGCGAGGTGCTGCCCCAGCTGCGCTGACCCGGCCGGCAACGCGCAAGCCTCCTCGGTGGCTTGCCGCCCCAGTTACTGAGTGCACCTCCCCCGGATGGAGCGGCAAGCATGCGGCTCACTGCCTCGACCGCGCCGCAGGCGCGCGTCAGCAGTCCCGGAGCTCCGGCGACTGGTTCAGCAGCTGACTGCGCACCGACGTGAAGCGGGCCAGCGTCTCGTCCACCGAGGCGTCCGGCGGGAACACCGCCACGCGGTGGCAGTTCTGGAAGGCCAGCCGCACGCCGAAGTGCCGCTGCAGCGCGCCGCGGATGGCATCACTCGCGAGCGCACGCAGCAGCTGACCGCGTGCCTGCTCGTCCGGCGGGGGCGTCTGGTTGTCGGCGAAGGGGCCGCCGTCGACCTTCAGCTGGGCCACCAGGGAGCTGATCATCTCCCATGCGTAGGGCAGGGAGGTCCGGACGCAGTCGACGAAAGCTGCATCGTCGACCTCGCCTCGCTCGGCCTGTTCGAGTAGGGCCGGTGAGACGTCGAGCGACATGGGTACTCCTCTCGCACCCCCGAACAGCAGGGGTTGCCGGACAGATAAAGGGAGTTCGCGATTTCGAACACGCTCAGTACATGGACCGCGACCTCCCGTTCCCTACGGTAGGCAACGGTAGGTGACCACACCAGCAGATTGCGTATATGGAACGGTCTCGTTAGGCCCACAATCGGCCAGGGATGAACAAGAGGTTGCAGGGACAATTGGGGCGATACCGGGGGAGCCCGATGGGCGGATCGCGAGCACCGGCGCGCGTCGAGTAGCGTTGCCGACCATGCGTCTCGTCATTGCCCGATGCTCGGTCGACTACGCCGGCCGGCTCACCGCCCACCTCCCCTCGGCGCCCCGCCTGATCCTGGTCAAGGCGGACGGCAGCGTCTCCATCCACGCCGACGACCGGGCCTACAAGCCCCTCAACTGGATGTCGCCGCCCTGCACGCTCAAGGAGGGCGCGGGCGAGGACGAGGGCGTGTGGACCGTCGTCAACAAGGCGGGCGAGAAACTGATCATCACGATGGAGGAGATCCTCCACGACTCCTCGCACGAACTCGGCGTGGACCCCGGCCTGATCAAGGACGGCGTGGAAGCGCACCTGCAGGAACTGCTCGCCGACCGCATCGAGACGCTCGGCGAGGGCTACACGCTCGTCCGGCGCGAGTACATGACCGCGATCGGCCCGGTGGACATCCTGTGCCGGGACTCGAACGGCGGGACGGTGGCGGTCGAGATCAAGCGCCGGGGCGAGATCGACGGCGTCGAGCAACTCACCCGGTACCTGGAGCTGTTGAACCGCGACCCGCACCTCGCACCGGTCCGCGGCGTCTTCGCCGCCCAGGAGATCAAGCCCCAGGCCCGCGTCCTCGCCACCGACCGGGGCATCGACTGCCAGATCCTCGACTACGACGCCCTCCGCGGCATCGAGGACGACAAGCTGCGGCTGTTCTGAGCGCCCCGGTCCCGGGCGTACGGCCCCGCGCTACAGCACCGCGCCCGGGCCGCTCGGCGACCCCGAGGCGGCGCTCCGCGACGCGCTCGCCGAGCCGCTGGACTTCACCGGCCCACTGGCCGTGGTCGTGGTGGCGGGAGGTGTGGTCGGGGGCGGCGGCGTGGTCGAGGAACCCGAGGGCGACGGTGTGCCACTCCCCGGACTCGACGAAGTCGACTTGGTCGGAGTGGGTGTCGTCGGCTTCGTCGTCCTCGACCTGGACGGCGTGGGGGTCGTGTGCCCGCCGCCCGTCCCGTGCGTACCGCCCGGGTCGGCCGAGGGGCTCGTCGTGGGCACCGGCGGCGTCGCGGCGCCCGTCGTGCCGTGGGTGACGGGGCTCGTCGGGCGGGCGGTGGCCGTGGCCTTGGCGCCGCCACCGCCGCCGCTCCCCTGCTTCGGGTCCGCGCCCAGGCTGCCGTCGTCCGTGCCCTGGCTGGCGGACGGATTGACGTCGACCTTGCCGGCGGGGTTCTTGTCGGCGTTCTCGTGGGACGTCATGCCGAGGGTGACGACCGTGCCGAGCACCGCCGCGAGCAGCGCGCCGGAGCCGGCCGCCACCAGGTTGCGGCGGGCCAGCCGCCGGATGCCGATGCCCCGCGCCGGGGGGACCAGGGGCCGGCGGGTGACCAGGGTGTCGTAGGGCGGGGGCAGCGCCGACTCCTCGTGCCGCGCGTCCGGCAGTTCCTCGCCCGCCATGGCCACCACCCAGGGCAGCCCGCCCGCGCGGACGGCGACCAGGGCGAGGGCCCGGCGGC
>NZ_JBSGDB010000304.1:0-11158 GCF_053602155.1 Streptomyces sp. NPDC004561 | reverse complement strand
CCCACCACAAACCCACCGCCGACACGGCACCCCCAGCACCCCCGAACTCCCCGCAAGCGCCAGGGCGACCTCGCCGAGTTCCTCGACGCGGTCCTGGCCGGCGGTGTCGACATCGTCCAGCTGCGCGACAAGGGCATGGAGGCCGGCGAGGAGCTGGCGCACCTGGAGGTCTTCGCCGAGGCCTGCGCCCGGCACGGCAAGCTGCTCGCGGTCAACGACCGGGCCGACGTCGCCCACGCCGCCCGCGCCGACGTGCTGCACCTCGGCCAGGGCGACCTGCCGGTCCCCGCGGCCCGCGCGATCCTCGGCGACGAGGTGCTGATCGGCCGTTCCACGCATGCCGAGTCCGAGGCCACCGCGGCCGCCGCCCAGGAGGGCGTGGACTACTTCTGCACCGGACCGTGCTGGCCCACCCCGACCAAGCCCGGCCGCCACGCGCCCGGACTCGACCTGGTCCGGCACACCGCCGCGCTGGGCACCGGCCGCCCCTGGTTCGCGATCGGCGGCATCGACCTCGCCAACCTGGACCAGGTGCTGGACGCCGGCGCCCGCCGGGTGGTCGTGGTCCGCGCGATCACCGAGGCCGGCGACCCGGGCGCCGCCGCGGCCGAGTTCGCCAAGCGGCTGCGCCAGTCCTAGGGGGTGCCCGGATTCCGGGGCCGTCGCGGGCTCGGACGGTCTCCTGTCCAAGGGGTGGACAGGAAGTCGGCAATTCGGGCAAATTTCCGGGGTTCGGTTGGGACACCGCCCACCCCTGGCTAACCTGCGGGTATGGCCCTCGGAACCGCATCCACCAGGACTGATCGCGCACGCACCGTGCGCGACATCCTCGCCACCGGCAAGACCACGTACTCGTTCGAGTTCTCGGCGCCGAAGACCCCCAAGGGCGAGCGGAACCTGTGGAGCGCGCTCCGGCGGGTCGAGGCGGTCGCCCCCGACTTCGTCTCCGTGACCTACGGCGCCGGCGGTTCCACCCGCGCGGGCACGGTCAAGGAGACCGAGCAGATCGTCGCCGACACCACGCTCACGCCGGTGGCCCACCTCACCGCGGTCGACCACTCCATCGCCGAACTGCGCAACATCATCGGCCAGTACGCGGACGCCGGGATCCGCAACATGCTCGCCGTGCGCGGCGACCCGCCCGGCGACCCCATGGGCGAGTGGGTGGCGCACCCCCGGGGCCTGGCCTACGCGGCCGAGCTCGTCCGGCTCATCAAGGAGTCCGGCGACTTCTGCGTGGGCGTCGCCGCGTTCCCCGAGATGCACCCCCGCTCCCTGGACTGGGACGCGGACGTCGCCCACTTCGTGGACAAGTGCCGTGCGGGCGCCGACTACGCCATCACACAGATGTTCTTCCAGCCGGAGTCGTATCTCCGGCTGCGTGACCGTGTGGTCTCCGCGGGCTGCGACACCCCCGTCATCCCGGAGGTCCTGCCGGTCACCAGCGTGAAGATGCTGGAACGGCTGCCCAAGCTCAGCAACGCCCACTTCCCGGACGCCCTGAAAGAGCGGATCCTCACAGCGAAGGAGGATCCGGCGGCGGTACGCTCCATCGGTATCGAGTTCGCCACGGAGTTCTGTGCGAGGCTGCTGTCCGAGGGAGTGCCCGGACTGCACTTCATCACGCTCAACAACTCCACGGCGACCCTGGAAATCTACGAGAACCTGGGCCTGCACCACCCCCCGCAGGCCTAGACCGGCCGCACCGCGATACGACACACTGCGTAGCGGTCACTGGGAGAGGGGCGTACATGGGCTGGACGGTCCTCTACATCGCGTTCGGCGTCGTCGCGCTGTGGCTGCTGGGCGAGGTGCTGCTGCAGTACAAGGCGCGCCTGCGCTGGCGGCTGCTCGCCTTCGCGGGCTTCCTCGGTGTCGTGGTCGGCGTGCTGACGCCGTCCGTCATCGTGATCGGTGTGGGCGCGATCGCCTTCGCGATCGGCCAGACCTACGTCACGCTGTCGTTCCGCCGCGGTTTCGCGGCCGGCTGGGCGGTCAAGCGTCCCGACGCCGAGGCCGAGCCCGGCGGCAGCAAGCGCCGCCGCGGCCGCGCGGACCGCGACGACCCCGAGCTGGACGGCCCCGACCCGGAGGCCGACCACGACGACCGGGACGCCGGCCAGGACGCCTACGGCCAGGCGGGCGCGCGGGGCGACTACGACGAGTACGACCGCGACGACGTCTTCACCCCGGCCCGCCCCGGCGCCGCCGAGACCACCGCCGTCTACGAGCCGCAGCCCATGCCGGAGGACACCGGCAACTACGGCGTCTACGGCGAGACCGCCTACGCCGGCGCCGCCCAGCCGCAGACCGGCGAGCAGCAGAACTACGGCTACGACTACTCCGGCTACGGCCAGCAGGGCTACGGCTACGCCGCCGAGGGCCAGCAGGGCTACGCCAACTACTCCGACCCGTACGTCGGCAGCCAGTCCTACGGCGGCGCCGGCTACGACACCGGCTACGCCCAGCAGTACGGCCAGCAGGGCTACGCCCAGGACCCGTACGCCACCGGCGGCTACGGCGAGACCCCGGCCGCCGGGGTGTGGGTGCCGCAGCAGCGCACCGACGAGACCCACGGCGGCGAGCTCCCGCAGGAGCAGCCGTACCCGTACCAGGGCCACGGGCAGCACCAGCAGCCGGGCGCCGGGTACGGCGAGCAGTACCGCTTCTGAGGCCGGGCCGGGTCACTGCGAGCCGCGGAAGCCCGGCCCCTCCACGATCAGGCCCGCCACCAGCGCCCCGGACATGCCCGCGTGCGGGAGTCCGCCGCCCGGGTGGGACCAGCCGCCCACCCGGTACAGACCGGGCAGCCGGGTGGTGTTCGCCGGGTGCAGGAAGCGGCCGCCGCCGGCGGCGAGCGAGGGCGCGGACACCGTGCTCGGGTGGGCAGCCGTCCGGTCCTCGGTGTGACCGGGGGCGCGCACCTCCTGCCACAGGACGCGGTCGCGCAGTCCGGGTACGGCGGACTCGGCGGCCTCGACGACCAGGTCCGCGCGGCGCCGGACCGTGTCCGCGTCGTCCCAGCCGGCCTCGGCCGGCACCACGGCGGACAGCACCACCGACTCGTGCGCGTCGTCCGGGACGAGCGCGCGGTCGCCGGGGCGCAGCACGGTCACCGTGGGACCCACGGGCCGGCGGCCGGCGGGACCGGCCAGGAAGTCCAGCTCGGCGACGGGGTCCGGAGCGTGGACGACCGTGCGGTGCGCGGCACCCGCCTCCCGGCCGCCGCGCAGGGCCAGCAGCACGGTGAACCGGCCGGGGCGGCGCGCGATCGCCTCGGCCCGGACGTCACCCTCCGCATCAAGCTGACGTTCCGTCAGGGAAGACAGCCGTGCCGGGTCCACGTCCGCCACGACATGGTCCGCCTCGGCCCGAGTCCCGTCGCTCAACTCCACGCCCGACGCCCGGCCGTACTTCTCCAGCACGCGGGTCACCTCGGCGCCGAAGACGAACTCGACCCTCCGCGCGAGGCATCGCTCGTAGACCGCACGCGCCAGTTCCCGCACACCGCCGACGACGTACCAGCAGCCGAAGGCGTGCTCCATGTACGGCAGCACGGCCGCGCTCGCCGGCGTGGTCCGCGGATCGAGGCCGTACGCGAGCGCGTGGCTCGTCAGCAGCGCCGCCAGGCGCTCGTCGCGCAGCTCCCAGGCGCCGACCTCGGCCAGCGTGACCGCCCGCCGGGTGCGCAGCAGCCGCTTGTGCGGCACCGCCGGATACGGCTCCTTCTCGGCCAGTACCTGCCAGTTGGGCCACAGCGGCTCCTCCAGCAGTGGCCGGCGCGTGCGGTCCCAGGCCTCGCGGGCCCGCACCAGGAAGTCGCCCCAGCGCCGGCCCGCGCCCCCGCCCAGCGCCTCGTCCAGGGCCGCGACCACGCCCGCGCGCGAGGCGTTCGGCAGGGCCGCCCGGGTGCCGTCCGCGAACAGATGCCGCGAGGACGGATCGACCTGGACCAGCTCGACGCAGTCCTCCAGCGGCTCCTTGCCGGTCTTGACGAACAGGTCGCGGTACACCGCGGGCAGCGTCAGCAGCCCCGGGCCGGTGTCGAAGCCGAACCCGTCCCGCTCGAAGCGGCGCACCGCACCGCCGTACGTGTCCGTGCGCTCGTACACCACCACCCGGTGGCCCGCGACGGCCAGCCGGGCGGCGGCCGCCATCGCGCCCATCCCGGCGCCGATCACCGCAATCCGTGCCATGCCGGCGACTTTATCGGCCGCCACCGACAATCCGGTCCGCGGGCGGCCGGGACGCCCGCGGCACACGGGACCGCCTCGCGCGCGGACGGCTGAGTATCCGTACCTAGGCGGCGAGATGAGTACGTTCGCGGATGGGCGGCGGCCCGCCCGGACGGGAGAGTGGACACCACGGCAAGGGGGCGCGGCCCGGCACCGCCGGCACGGGGCGGCGGAACGGCGCCCGCCACCTGGCCGCTCCTCCCGCCGATCCGTCGGCGGAAGCGAGTCGGGGGCCCGGGGACGACCACCCACGGGGGAACCGACGGGGGAAGACCGTACGGGGGAGTACGGGGAGTACGAGGGCGCCGGTCCGGCGAGCGGACCGGCGCCCTCCTCGTGCCGCCCCCGCTCAGCCCTTCCCGCTGACCCGGCCCTGGAGCAGCCGGGACAGGGCCGCGTGGACGTCGTCCAGGGAGCGCTCCGGCTGGAAGGACTTCCAGTCCAGCGCGGCCACCAGCACCATGCCGACCAGCGCGGCCGCCGTCAGCTGGATGTCGATCTCCTCGCTGAACTCGCCTGCCGCCACGCCCTCGCGCAGCACGCCCTCGACCACCGCGACCGCCTCCTGGCGGACCACCATCAGCGTCGACTGCCAGGCCCGGTTGGTGCGCCACAGCTCGGCCACGTACAGCTGCGTGAAGGCCGGGTAGCGGTCGATGAAGACCAGGCCCGCGCGGACCATCGCGTCCAGCGCGTCCACCCTGTCGCCGCCCCGGCGCGCGGTCTCCTCCGCCGCCTCCTTGAGCGAGGCGGTGAGCAGGCCGACCCCGTGCCGCAGCAGCTCCTCGAAGAGGACCGACTTGCTCGCGAAGTTGTAGTAGACCGTGCCCTTCGCGACTCCGGCCCGCTCGGCGATCTCGTCCACGGTGGTGGCGGAGAAGCCCTGCTCGGCGATGAGCGTGACGGCCGCCTCGTAGAGCTTCTGCCGGGTGGCCTCGCGGCGCGTGCTGCCGCCGGACCTGGCGCTGCTGCTTTCCATGGCACCGATTCTCACAGGTAAGCGCGCGTGCGGGGCGCTCCCGGCGATCACAGACTCAGCTCCGGGTGCAGCCGGTCCAGCGTCCACACCTGCCGGCGCCGGGCCGCGAGCGCGGTCAGCGCCAGGGCGCCCGCGGTGAACGCGGTGAGCACCACGCACGCCTGCCACACCGGGCCGAGCCCGCCGCCCGTGATCAGCCGGCGCAGCGCCGACACGACGTAGCTCATCGGCAGGTACGGGTGGATCGCGTTGAAGAAACCGGGGCTGGTCTGCACGGGGTACGTGCCGCCCGCCGAGGTCAGCTGGAGCATCAGCAGCGCCAGGACCAGGATCCGGCCCGCCGCGCCGAAGCGGGCGTTGAGCCACTGCACGATCGCCGCGAAGCACGCGGTGACCAGGAACAGGAACCCGATCGTGCCGGCCGCCCGCAGCATCTGCAGCCCGATCGCCCAGTGCAGCACGGCCATCAGGGCGGCCACCTGGAGCACGCCGACCGCGGCCACCGGCAGCCAGCCCGCGAGCGCGATCCGCCAGGCCGGCGAACCGGCCGCCAGCGCGCGCCGGTTGAGCGGCGGGATCAGCATGTAGGCCACCATCGCGCCCACCCACAGGGACAGCGGGATGAAGTACGGGGCGAACCCGGTGCCGTAGTTGGGCGCCTTGTGCAGGTCGTGGGCGGCCAGCTGGACCGGGTCGGCCATCACGCCGGTGCGCTGGTCGCGGTCCTGCCGGTCGTAGTCGGGGATCTTCTTCGCGCCGTTGTGCAGCCCGCCGGCGAGCTTCCCGGAGCCGTCGGTCAGCTTGTAGATGCCGCCGTTCAGGGTCTGGGCGCCGGACGCGGCCGTGCCGATGCCCTTGTCCAGCTTGGTCGCGCCCGTCTGGGCGGTGCCGAGTCCGGTGTGCAGCTTCTCGGCGCCGACGGCGACCTTCCCCGCGCCGTCGTTCAGCTTGTTGATCTTCTTGACGGCGTCGTCGACGTCCTCCGAGAGGTGCGGTGCGCGCTCGGCGAGGGCCTGGGCCTGCGTCTGGAGGGTGCCGAGGTTGTCCCGCATGGTCTTCAGGTCGCCGTCCTGGTCGGCGATCAGCGTGTTGAGGTCGTCGGCGACCGTGGCCACATCGTCGGCCGCCTGCCTGGCCCGCTTCAGGTCCGGGCAGACGGGGTCGGGGATGGCGGCGGTCTCGCAGCGCGCCTTGTAGATCTCGTCCAGGACGGCGGAGGAGGCGTGCGCGGTCTTCGCGGCGCCCGGGGCGAGCTTCACCAGGACGTCGAGGTTGTCCTTCACGGTCTTCGCCGAGTCGGCGACCAGCCGGGCGGTGTCCCCGATGCTCTTCTCGTTGTCCTTCAGGAAGGGGCCGGCCTTGTCGTAGACGCCGTTGACCTTGTCGGCGAGCGACTGTGTGCCGTCCGCGACCTGCCGGGACCCGTCCTGGAGGTCGCCGGCGCCCGTGTTCAGCTTCTTCAGGCCCGTGACCAGCTTGCCGCTGCCGCTCTTGGCGTCCCTCAGGCCGTCCGCGAGGTCCTGGGAGCCCTGCTCGGCCTTCCCTAGGCCGCTGTTCAGCTTGTCGGCCCCCTTGGCGGCGGTGACGGTCTTGCCGTGGATGTCGGAGAAGGAGATGAAGATCTTGTCCAGGAAGGAACGCGACGCCTTGGCGGACGCGGCCGAGCGGACCTCGTTGAAGACGGTGTGGGAGATCTGGCCGACGATGTAGTTGTTCGCGTCGTTGCTGCGCACCTGAAGCGCGCCGGTCTCCGGGGAGTCACCGGAACTGGAGGCGATGCGCCTGCTGAAGTCGGCGGGCATGGTCAGCGACAGGTAGTACGTGCCGTTCTCGAGGCCCTTGCGGGCCTCGGCGTCGCTCACCTCGTGCCAGTCGAACGTCCGGCTGCCGCGCAGCCCGTCGACGATGTCGTCGCCCGCCGTGACCCTCTTCCCGCCGGCGGACGCCCCCTGGTCGTCGTTCACCAGCGCCACCGGGATGCGGTCCAGCCGGCCGTACGGGTCCCAGAACGACCACAGGTACAGGGCGCCGTAGAGCAGGGGCAGCACGAGCAGCGCCACCAGGGCGGCGCGGGGCAGCTTTCCGCGCCCGAAGCGCCTCAGCTCAAGCGCGGCCAGCATCGGCGAGCGCATCCGCCTCCCCCTTCCGCCCGGTCTGCACCGAGCCGTTCTGTTCCGTTTCCGCCTCGCCGTCGGGCTCGGCCTGGGTCTTGCTGTCCTGCCCGAGTTCCGCCTCGCCGCCGGGCTCGGCCTGGGTCTTGCTGTCCCGCTCGGGTTCCGCCTCGCCGCCGGGCCGGGGTTCGGCCGATCCGTGCTGACCGGTCCCCGCCTTGCCGTCCGGTTCGGTCCGCGTCCTGCCGTCCCCCGCGGTCGACACCGTGACGCAGTCCTCCGGGGCGGTGCGGCACACGGCCATCACCGTCGTTCCCGCGCGCGTGAGGGAGCGCAGCAGCGCCCAGACCTCGGCGCGTTCGGTCTCCGACAGCTTCATGTCGACGTCGTCCACACCCAGCAGCCGGGGCCGGCCGAGCAGGGCCAGCGCGACGGAAAGGCGCAATTCCTGGACCCGCTCCAGGTCCCGGACGGCCGTCCGGGAACCCTTGGGCAGCGTCTCCAGGTCGAGCCCGGCGGCGGCCAGGGCCGCGTCGACGCGCAGCCGCGCCTCGTGCGTGCGCCGGGTCCGGGGCCGCAGGGCCTCGCGCAGGGAGTCGCCGAACCGGCTCTGCAGCAAGGCGCGTTCGCGCAGATGCTCCCCCACGGTCAGGGCCGGCTCCAGGTCGGTCACCCCGGCCACGTTGGCCACCGCGCTGACGCGCCGCAACGCGGCCATGTGCCGGGGAAGTTTGACTTCGCCGACGGTGGCCACCCCTTCGGTGGGCTTCATCCGTCCGGTGAGCGCGAGCAGCAGACACGTACGGCCGGAGCCGGACGGTCCCTCGATCGCGATCAGCGAGCCGGGCGCCGCGTCGAGGGTGATGCCGCGGAAGGCCCACCCCCGCGGCCCCCTGAGCCCAAGGCCTTCGGCCGTGACGTCCACGCCGTCCACAAGCCCCCCTGCCTGGAAAATTTGAACTGACTGGTCAGTGCAAAAATACGCCCGAACCTACGATCGAGGCAAAAGCGCAGGTCAGAATGGATTGTCAGTGCCATACCTCACGATGGGCACATACGGCACCCGTGCCGTCACCCAGACGACAGGAGGTTCGTCATGGCCAACTCGTCCGCAGCCGCCGCCCGTCGGCGCCGCGCCTCCGGCCCTGCCCCCTCACTGACCGGCCCGGCGAGCGATGTGCACCCCGTGCTCCGCCGGGCCACCGCCCCGCCCGCCGCCCTCGACCTGCTCGCCCAGGCCCGCGCCGCGCTGGAGGAGACCGCCGTCCTGGAGACGCCGAACGAGCGCTATGCGACGGCCCACCTCGCCGCCCTCCGCACCGCCGCCGCCGTGCTCGCCGCCCGGGGCCGCCCCGAGACCTCGCCGCGCCGCCGGGCCCGGATCCGCAGCGCCTGGGAGGTGCTTCCGGAGATCGCCCCCGAACTGACCGAGTGGAGCGCGCTGTTCGCCTCCGGCGCCGCCCGCCGGGCCCGCGCCGAGGCGGGCATCCGGGGCGCGGCGAGCCGGCGGGACGCCGACGACCTGATACGCGACGTGGCGATGTTCCTGCGCATCGTGGAGCGGATGCTCGTCCTCCAGCCGGTCCTGCCCCAGCCCCGCCAGGACACCGACGACGAGGAGGGCCCAGGAGTCCGTGGTGACCTCCCGGACGCGGGCTGACCACGGGTTGTGCGCCATCCGTCCGCCGTGCGAGACGGACACGGCCGGACCCCGCCGTGGTGACCGGGTACGGCGCCGGAGGCAATAGGGTGGAGTCGCCTGAGCCCGTCCGCCCTGCCGAGGAGTCAACTGCCGTGTCGGACCCGATGCGCCCCCGCGCCTCCCTCCGTACCGCCGTGGTCTGGGAGGTCCTGCAGGACGCCCTCGACCGCCGGGTCAAGGCCACGGGACGGGACGCGCTGGACGTCCTCGACACCGGGGGCGGCAGCGGCAACTTCGCCGTGCCCCTCGCCCGCCTCGGCCACCGCGTCACCGTCGTCGACCCCAGCCCCAACGCGCTGTTCGCGCTGGAGCGTCGCGCCGCCGAGGCCGGCGTCGCCGACCGGGTCAGGGGCGTCCAGGGCGACGCGCACGGCCTGTTCGACGTGGTCGAGCGCGGCGGCTACGACGCCGTGCTCTGCCACGGCGTCCTGGAGTACGTCGACGACCCCGCCGAGGGCGTCCGCAACGCCGTCGCGGCCCTGCGCTCCGAAGGCGTACTCAGCCTGCTGGCCGCCGGGCTCGGCGGGGCCGTGCTCGCCCGCGCCATCGCCGGCCACTTCAAGGAGGCCCGGCAGGCGCTGCAGGACCCCGACGGCCGCTGGGGCACCGGCGACCCGATGCCGCGCCGTTTCACCGCCGACCAGCTGACCGCGCTGGTCGAGGGCGCGGGCCTGCGGGTCGGCGCCGTGCACGGCGTGCGTGTCTTCGCCGACCTCGTGCCCGGCGTCCTGGTGGACACCGAGCCCGGCGCGCTCGACGCCCTGCTGAAGCTGGAGGCCGCGGCGGCCGAGGTGGCCGCCTTCCACTCCGTCGCCACCCAGCTGCATGTGCTGGGCGAGACGCCGGGTGCCGCCGAGGTCTGAGCGCACCGCCGGGACCCGGCGCTGATCAGGGCCTTGGCAGCGGATGGAGTACGACACAAGCCCCCCGATCGAGGGGTTTGCGCCGTATGATCGAGGTACACCGCCCGGCATGACGGGTCGGCCGCCGGGGAATGGAAGCCTCAGCGAGCCGGGACGCCATGACGGATTCCGGTTGGCCAACTGGCGTAGAGGGGCGGGTTTCACGGGGGCGATTCCCTGCCTATCCTGAAGGGACCCCCCGGGTCGCCCCCCGGCGACTGCACGATGAGGAGGACTCCGTGCCGCTCTCGGAGCACGAGCAGCGCATGCTCGAGCAGATGGAGCGAGCGCTGTACGCCGAAGATCCCAAGTTCGCGTCGGCGCTTGAGGGAAGCGGGCTGCGTACGTACACCCGGCGGCGGGTCTACCAGGCGGTCGCAGGCTTCCTCGTGGGTATCGCGCTCCTCATGGCCGGAATGGTCGCGCAGCTGATCTGGGTCAGCGTGGTGGGTTTCCTCGTCATGCTGGGCTGCGCCGTGCTCGCCGTCACCGGCTGGCGCAAGGCCCCGAAGCCGGGGGAGCAGCCCCAGGTCGCCGCGAGCCGGGCCGTACGGCCGAAGCGCTCCATGATGGACCGGATCGAGCAGCGCTGGCAGCGGCGCCGGGACGAACAGGGCCGCTGAGCGTTACCGCGGACCTCATCAGACCTACGTGAGGGGCGACCACCATCCGGTGGTCGCCCCTCACACATGCCTCCACACCACTGTCAAAGCCACCGCCCGCCCTGCACCGGGCCGGCTCGGCAGGGTCCCGGGTACGGCCGATACCGCGCGAGGCCGGCCCGCGGCGCCGGGGTGTCGGGGAACGCCTGGAGCCGGCCCGGGCGCCGACGCCTCGCTGGGAGCCGCCCGCAGCGTCGGAGCTCTCGGGTAGGTCGGCGAACGCCTGGAGCCGGCCCGGGTGCCGAGGTCTCACTGCGACCGAGAGCGCGTCGAGCCGGTCCAGGCGGCTGGTGCTAGCCGCGCTGCTCCGAGGGCTTGCGTGCCGGTGGTCGGGCCGACACCACCCGGGCTCGCAGCGCCGACCAGCGGGCCGACGCCGCCCACAGCACCCGCACCGTCGAGCGCGGCAGGAACACCGCCCGCAGCCGCGTCCCGGTGTTCACCGTGGCCCGCAGACCCTCGATCACCCGGCGGACGTCCTCCGCCACTCCCGCGGCCGGCCGCGGCCGGGGGGGGGGGTGGCGGGCGGTCGCGCGGCGCGCGGCGGGCCCCGCGCAACCCCCCCCG
>NZ_JBSGDB010000303.1:0-11178 GCF_053602155.1 Streptomyces sp. NPDC004561 | reverse complement strand
CGGCGTGCGGCAACGGTTCCGCCCGGTCCGCGACCCGGGTGCCCGAGCCCTGCCGGGCGGTCAGCCAGCCCTCGGCGACCAGCTCGGCATACGCGTCGGCCACCGTGTTCCGGGCCACGCCCAGGTCGGCGGCGAGCGAACGGTACGGCGGCAGCCG
The DNA here is from genome assembly GCF_053602155.1 of Streptomyces sp. NPDC004561. Lineage (NCBI taxonomy): Bacteria > Bacillati > Actinomycetota > Actinomycetes > Kitasatosporales > Streptomycetaceae > Streptomyces > Streptomyces sp. NPDC004561. The sequence goes on along the minus strand of NZ_JBSGDB010000303.1, from coordinate 11,021 downwards.
GGTACCGGGCGCGAGCCGTCCGCTGCGCACGGCCTCCCGCAGCGCCCCGATGAGCGCTGCCCGGCGGCCACCCGGACCGGACAGTTCCAGATGCAGATCGGCACCGATGCGCTCCGCGGAATTGACCCACGATTCCATCATGGAAATGCACCCTACAGACGGTCTTTCCGGCCCGTAGGTTGAAGCACATGACGACGAACACGACTGCCGCGGCTGCCGACTTCACCACCGGGATCGCCGAGGCCGAGGCCGCCCGCACCCGCCTGGAACTCGCCATGGCCGCTCCCAAGGTCTTCCGCGCCCTCATCGGCTTCGACGCCGCCGCCCGCTCGGGCCTCGACCCCGCGCTGGTCGAGCTGATCCAGATCCGCGCCTCGCACCTCAACCACTGCGCCTACTGCCTGCACATGCACACCAACGACGCGCGCGGGGCGGGGGAGAGCGAGGACCGGCTGCACATGGTCCCCGTCTGGCGCGAGGCCCGCCACTTCTTCACTCCGAGGGAACAGGCCGCTCTCGCCCTGACGGAGGCGGTCACCCTCGTCGCCGACGCGGGCGTCCCCGACGCCGTCTACGCCGAGGCCGCCGCCCACTTCGAGGAGGAGGAACTGGCCCACGTCCTCGCCCTCATCCTCACGATCAACACCTGGAACCGCGTGGCCCTGGCCACCGGCAAGGTGGCCGGCACGGACGAACGGCGCCGCTGACCTCCCCACCCCCTCCGGGGACAGGGCCGGTCACCTGACTCCGACGGCCGCACCCGCGACCGGCCACGACACCATGACCCGGCGACACCCCTTCCCGCCCCGGGTCCCCGCTCTCACACCCTCATAGGCCGATCCCTCGGAGAGACCGGTGCCGGCAGTTGCGAAGCCCCTGTCAGGTACTGGTCGACGGCAGCCGCCACCGCCCGTCCCTCCGCGATCGCCCAGACGATGAGCGACTGCCCGCGCGCCGCGTCCCCGGCGGCGAACACGCCGGGGACGTTGGTCGCGAAGCCGTCGTCCCGGGCGATCGTGCCGCGCGCCTCCAGCACCAGACCCAACTGCTCGATCAGGCCGTCCTCCCGGTCCGGCCCGGAGAACCCCAGAGCGAGCAGCACCAGATCGGCGGGGAGCGTCCGCCCGGTGCCCTCCACCGGCTGCCGCCGCTCGTCCACCTCCACCAGATGCAGCGAACGCACATGCCCGCCGCGGTCCCCGGCGAAGCGGAGCGTGGACGCCGCGAACAGCCGCGCGTCCGCGTCCGCCGCCGGCGCCGTACGCAGGTCCCGCGCCTCCTCGTGCGCGGCCGACAACCGGTAGATCTTCGGATACGTCGGCCACGGCTCGACGTCCTCGTCGCGCTCGGCACCCGGCTGCGCGTAGATGTCCAGCTGGGACACGGACGCCGCCCCCTCGCGCACCGCGGTCCCCAGACAGTCCGCCCCGGTGTCCCCGCCGCCGACGATCACCACGTGCTTCCCGGCCGCGGACAGCGGTGAAATCTCCAGATCCCCCTCACACACCCGATTCGACAGCGGCAGATACTCCATCGCCTGGTGTATCCCGTTCAACTCCCGACCCGGCACCGGAAGTTCCCGCCACGCCGTCGCACCCGTCGCGAGGACGACCGCGTCGTACCGCGCCCGCAGATCCGCCGCCCCCACATCCCGTCCGACCGCCGTGGACGTACGGAACCTCGTCCCCTCGGCCCGCATCTGCTCCACCCGCCGCTCCAGATGGTGTTTCTCCATCTTGAAGGAGGGGATGCCGTACCGCATCAGCCCGCCGATCCGGTCGTCCCTCTCGTACACGGCGACCGTGTGCCCGGCCCGGGTCAGCTGCTGAGCCGCGGCGAGCCCGGTGGGCCCGGAGCCGATGACGGCGACCGTCTTCCCGGACAGCCGCTCCGGAGGCCGCGGCGGGGTGAAACCTTCCTCCCAGGCCCGGTCGGCGATCGCGCACTCGACGTTCTTGATGGTGACGGCCGGCTGGTTGATCGCCAGCACACAACCCGCCTCACAGGGTGCCGGACACAACCGTCCGGTGAACTCGGGAAAGTTGTTCGTGGCGTGCAGCCGGTCGCTCGCGGCCCGCCAGTCCTCGCGCGAGACCAGGTCGTTCCACTCGGGGATGAGATTGCCCAGCGGGCAGGCGTCGTGGCAGAAGGGGACGCCGCAGTCCATGCAGCGGTCGGCCTGCTTGCTGATGATCGGCAGCAGCGCGCCCGGGACGTACACCTCGTCCCAGTCCCGCGCCCGCTCCTCGACGGGCCGCCGCGGCCACTCCTGGCGCGGCGTGGTCATGAACCCCTTGGGATCGGCCATGATCGTCTTCCTCGCGTACGGGCACCGGGGGCGCCAGGTGTACGACGGGCCGTGCGTCATCGGCGGCACATATCGGCACTCTTCCGGCCACGATACGTCCGCGCCGACCCCCGTGCAGAGTGGCTGACAGCGCTTTCTGTCGAGGTCCGGGGGATTCCGCGAGGGATCAGGCGATCAGGTGAGGGCCAGCACGTAGACAAGGGCGGCCGCGGCGGATGCGGCGGTCCGGAGATGGTTCCAGAACGTCCACTCGCGCACGTATTCCGGCCAGTACAGGGCGGCCTCGGGCGCGCCCGGGGTGAGCCCGGCCAGCCGGTCGTTGCGCGGCACGTTCGCGACGATGGTCAGCCCGAACGAGCCGAACAGGTACAACGCGCTGCCCAGTAGCAGCTCCAGCTTGCCGTGGTCCGGCCACACCACGAACGTCACCACCGCGATCATCGCGCACAGCACCGCCGAGCCGGTGAACACCGTCATGAAGGCAGGCCGTACCGCGGCCACGTTGATCGCCTTCATCGCGGCCACGCCCTGCGCCGGCGGCAGCTCCGCCAGCCCCCGCATCACGAAGGTCGAGAACCCGCAGAAGACCCCGGCCACTATCCCGGTGCCCAGGATCCCCAGCACTGCCAGCACGAGAAACGGTCCTTCGATCACAGCCACACTCCCATCACGCCCATCCGGCTCCGCCCGAACCGGGGCCGGGCATCACCATCGCTCCTAGTCAATGCCCAGGAAGGGGACCCGGCCATGGCCGAAGAACGCGACGGCATACGTGAGCGTCCATACGGGGACGTGTGAGCGCTGTGGAGGTGGTGTGAGGAGGGGTATGCGGGGCTGGTGGGAGATGGGGGTTGGGGGAGGCGGGAGGGACGCTGATGCAGAGCTGCCGCACCCGCACGCAATGTCGCGCGTTCTCAACCCACGTCCTCCCCGGCCGCCTGCCATGCCCGCAGCACGCTCTCCACGGCCGGGAGGATCCGGCGGCGCGCCTCGTACCGTGGCACCCCGCTCATCAGCAGCTGGTCGTACGGCGTGTCGACATGCCGTACGCCGGCCACGACCGCCGAGATCACCGCGCCCTCGGACAGCGCCCGTCCGGCCGCGCTGCGTCCCACGCGCCCGCTGCCCCGCACGGAGGCGTGCGCGGCGATGGCCCGGGCCCGCTCCGCCGGGCAGCCCGGGAACAGCCGGAGGATCTCCGCCGCGAACGCCGTCGCGAATTGCTCGTCCTCCACCACCCTGCGCCGCGCGTCCCGCGCCCGCCGCCGGCGCCGCGCCCCCGCGTCCGCCAAGCAGCGTTCCTCGGCACGGGCCAGCGCGGCCTCCTCCACGAGGACGCCCTGCCGCTCGTAACGGCTCTTGCGCCGGTTGAACCGCACCACCACCGCCGACAACCCGCTCTCCTCCCGCGACCTGCGGGTCAGCGCCGTGTCACCACGTGGCAGGAACACCAGGTGCCCGAGGTCGGCACAGTCCAGGCAGCGGGGCGCGCCGTCCTCCAGCACCAGCAGCGACAGCGGTCCGCGCTCGCACGCGGTACACCGCTTGTGCTTCAGCGGCTGGATCGCGACAAGCCGACCGGAAGAGTGGGGAGTTGAGGGAAGCGCCATACGCGTTTCTTTCCCCGCCGCCACCCGCGCCTCCCGCCCCGACCCGCTCCTTCTCCTCCTCCCTGTCCGCATCCTTGTCCGCCGGAGACACCACTTCCGGACCTCGGACCTCGTCCGCCGGAGGTACCGCTCCCGGACCCTGTGCCCTTGGCGGCACCATCCCCGGCCGCCGTCCGCCTGAGGCGCCGGCCTCGGCCCTCCGTCACGAGGCGCAGCCCTTGTCACTGTTCCGCCGGAGGTGCCTCCCGCCCCCGGACTCCTCGCATGGCCCCCTCGGCAGCAGGCATCGCCCCGGGTGTCCCCCCTTTCAGCACGCGCCACCACCAGCCGGCCCCACCCCCCTTCCCCGTAGGGTGCCGACACCGGCCGTTCGGTCGACCCGGCATCATGGGCGTGTGCGACTCGAAGCGATCACCTGGGACCGGCTCGCCGAGCTGCTGGCCGACCGGCTGGCCGGGCAGGAGACGGCGGACGGGGGCGCCTGGGTGCGCGTCGGCTTCGACGGGGCCCCGGCCGCCCACCCGGAAGACCTCGCCGAGCGGGTCGCGGAGGCGCTGCGGGTACGCGGGCGGCCGTCGCTCGTGGTCGGCGCCGAGGGCTTTCTGCGCCCGGCCTCGCTGCGCCTGGAGCACGGGCGGCGGGACGCCGAGTCGTACTACGGCGGATGGTTCGACACCGGCGCCCTGTGGCGCGAGGTGTTCGGTCCGCTCGACCCCGGAGGCAGCGGGCGCGTCCTGCCCGACCTGTGGGACCCGGCCACCGACCGGGCCACGCGAAGCCCCTACGTCCAACTACCGCCCGGCGGAATCCTGTTGCTGCACGGCCCCCTTCTCCTGCGTCACTGGTTCCCGTTCGATCTGACCGTCCACGTCCTCCTCTCCACCGGCGCCCTGCGCCGCCGCACCCCCGAGACCGACCACTGGACCCTCCCCGCCTTCGAGCGCTACGCGGCGGAGGAGGACCCGGCGGGCACGGCGGACGTCCTGGTGCGCGCCGACGACCCGCGTCACCCCGCCTGGCGCGGCTGATCCCGGCCGACGTCCGGTCCGGGCGTCCGGCGATCCCCTGCCGGCTCAGAGCCAGCCGTTGCGCCGGAACCCCCGATACAGCGCCACGCACGCCACGGCCATCACCGTCATGACCAGCGGATAGCCGAACCGCCAGTGCAGCTCCGGCATGTGGTCGAAGTTCATGCCGTACACGCCGCACACCATCGTCGGTACGGCGATCACGGCGGCCCAGGCCGTGATCTTCCGCATGTCCTCGTTCTGCGCGACGGTCACCTGAGCGAGGTGGGCCTGAAGGATGGAGTTGAGCAGTTCGTCGAACGCGGCGATCTGCTCCTTGGCTCGGATCAGATGGTCGAGCACATCCCGGAAGTACGCCTGTATCTCGGGTGCGACGACCCGTATGGGCCGGGTGGCCAGCTCCTCCACCGGACGGCCCAGCGGCACCACCGCCCGCTTCAGCTCCAGCAGTTCACGCTTCATCTGGTAGACGCGGCCCGGATCGAGCCGTGCGCCCTGCTCCGAGAACACCTCCGTCTCGACCTGGTCGATATCGGCCTGGACCGCGTCCGTGACGCTCAGATAGTCGTCGACGACATGGTCGGCGATCGCGTGCAGCACCGCCGCCGGCCCCTTCGCGAGCTGGTGCGGATCGGCCTCCAACTCCTCACGCAGCGGACCCAGTGAACCGTGCCGGCCGTGCCGGACGGTGATGACGAAGTCCTGGCCGACGAACGCCATGATCTCGCCGGTGTTCACCACCTCGCTGGTCGCGGTAAGCCGTTCGTGCTCCACGTAGCAGACCGTTTTGAACACCGCGAACAGCGTGTCCCCGTAGTGCTCCAGCTTCGGGCGCTGATGGGCCTCGACCGCGTCCTCCACCGCCAGCGGATGCAGGTCGAACAACTCGGCGATGCTGGCGAACTCCTCGTCCGTCGGCTCGTGCAGCCCGAGCCAGACGAAGCCTTCACCGCTCTTGCGCACCATCTTCACCGCGTCCACCAGGTCGGCGCAGCCCGGCACCCGCACGCCGTCCTGGTACGTCACACAGTTGACCACCGACGAGCCCAGCGGCGACCGGGCGGGATGGCTCAGGTCCACGCGCGGCCGCCGCCGGGCCAGCCGCGCGACCTTGCGCAGGCCGCCGACCTTGCCCAGCCCCGTGACCTTCCGCAGATTCCCCGCCATCGTCATCTGGATCTCCTCGGTTGGATCTCCTCGCGTAACGCCTCCGCGTCTTGCCTGGCAAGTCTGCCAGTCAGGAGCAAGGGGCGGGCAAGCCTGTGGGAACGCGTTGTTCCGCTTGGTTTCCGCCTGTGGACGGAGGGCCGCCCGAGTCACGTCCCCGGAAGAGCTGAGTCCCCCGTCCTTGGAAGAGGTGTCGACCGGACCGGACGTTCCGGGCGGCTGGGATGATCGCGGTATGACGCCATCCGACGGGTACCTCCTGGACAACCAGCAGCGCGAGGCGGGCGAGCGCTTCGACGCCTTCGCCACCCTCTTCGATCCCACGACCTTCCGGCACATCGAGGGGCTCGGCATCGAGCCGGGCTGGCGCTGCTGGGAAGTCGGGGCCGGCGGCGCCTCCGTGGTGTCCTGGCTCGCGCGGAAGGTGGGGCCGACCGGCGAGGTCGTCGCCACCGACATCGACACCTCGCGGCTCGCTTCGGTGGCCCGCCCGCCGGTGCAGGTCCGCGTCCACGACGTGGGCGCGCAGGAGCCGCCGGGGGAGGAGTTCGACCTCGTGCACGCCCGGCTGGTCCTCGTTCATGTCCCGGACCGGGAGCGGGCGTTGAGGTCCATGATCAGGGCGCTGCGGCCCGGCGGGCGGTTGCTGATCGAGGACGCCGACCCCGCCCTCCAGCCCCTGATCTGCCCCGACGAGTACGGCTCCGAGCAGCGGCTCGCCAACCGGCTCCGCCAGGGTTTCCGCAAGCTGCTCGCCGAGCGCGGCGCCGACCTCGCGTACGGCCGCAAGCTCCCGCGCCTGCTCCGGGAGGCCGGCCTGCACGAGGTGGAGGCCGACGCCTACTTCCCCGTGACCTCGCCCGCCTGCACCGCCCTGGAAACCGCGACGGTCCGTCAGATCCGGGAACGGCTAGTCGCCGCGGGTCTGGCCACCGACCAGGAGATCGACCAGCACCTGGCCCATGTCGAGACCGGCAACATGGACCTGACCACCGCCCCGATGATCTCGGCATGGGGCCGCAAGGCCTGACACCGGAGCCGCACGGCACAACGCCCCGCATCCGCAGCCTGCGCCCACCGCGCGCGCCGGCCTCGTTGGCACGCCTTAGGACGCAGTTCGGCCAAGCTGTCAGAGCGTTGGTGCCGAGCAGCCACGGCCGGATGCCCGTGCTGCGGCACATGCCGAGCAGCCACGGCAGATGCCCTTACTGCGGGGCACAACGAGCACCGGGCTGCGCATGCCACCGGGCGCGCAGTTGTAGTCAGATGCTCCTGTCTGCAGGTATGCGGCCGCATGCGATGCCTCCGTCGACACGTCTGCCGACCAGCCAGGTGCGCCCCCCTCACCCTGCGGCCGAGGCCCGCTCCCCGTCGGCGTGTGAACAGGGCCCCGCCGGACGACGCACCCACAGCCGAGCCCCCATCGCCACGAACACAGCCACAGCTGGCCGGCGTCGCCGCCGGGCCAGTCCTCAGCCGCCGTTCCCCGGACGCGGTGGCCGGCCGCCCACCCGTCCCACGGCCTCCGCGCCCGCCCGGCAGCCTAGGGCCGCCGCCTCCTCAGGGGGCGCGCCCGCGATGAGGTGGGCGAGGAATGCGCCGGTGAAGGCGTCGCCGGCGCCCGTGGTGTCCCGAGGGGTCGCCGGCGCGGACGGGACCCGGGCGGGCGCGCTGCCGGGACGGGCCACCAGCGCTCCGTCCGCCCCCGCCTTGGCCACCACCAGGGGAACGAGACGGCTCAACTTGGCCGCCGCGTCCACCGGATCCGGCAGCCCCGTCAGCAGACAAGCCTCGTCCCGGCTGGGCAGCAGCACGTCCAGCCCCTCCGCGAACGCAAGGAAGCGGTCCACTCCCAGCTCCACCAGAAAGCCCGCCGAGGCCGGATCCATGCTGACCGGCACCCCACGCGCGCGTGCCGCCACGAGCGCCTCCCCTGCGAGCGCCCGGCTCGGCTCCGTGAACAGCAGATAGCCCGACAGATGCAGCCAAGCGACCCCGTCGAGCAACGCGTCCGACCAGTCCGCGGGTTCGAGCCGCAAGGACGCCCCGCTGTCCGTGAGGAACGTGCGCTCGGCCGCCGCACCCGTGTCGACCAGGCAGATCACCGTTCCGGTCGCCGCCTCCGGGTCGACCACCAGCCGGGGCCGCACCCCGGCCGCGGCCAGCTCCCGCTCGTGCCACGCGGCCGCGTCCGCACCCACCCGCCCGAGCAGCCGTACGTCCGGACAGCCCGCGTGAGCCGCCCAGCAGGCCACGTTGGCGCCCGCACCGCCCGGCAGCGTCCGGATCACCGCGGCGGTGTCGGTGCCCGCCGCGAGCGGCCCCCGGTGCCGGGCGACCACGTCCGTGACCACGTCGCCGACGACCAGCAGGGCCCCTTGGCGGCCCGCGGTCACCCCCTGGTCCACGCCGCGGCGATCCGCGCCGCCAGCCGTACGTTGCCGCGCACCGCAGCCAGATTGGCGCTCAGGGACGCGCCGTCCGTGTGCCGGACCAGGTAGTCCAGCAGGAACGGGGTCACGGCCTGACCGGTGACGCCCCGCTCGGCGCAGGCGTCGAGCGCCTCGTCGAGCACGCGCGCGTGCAGCCCGGGGTCGAGCTGTTCCGTCTCCGGCACCGGATTGGCGACGATCAGCGCCGAACCCGGCGCGTCGAGCCCGTCCTGGGCCCGCATGACGTCCGCGACCTCTTCCGGGCTGTGCAGCGTCCAGTCGACCGGATGCCCGGAGTCGGACAGGTAGAAGCCGGGGAACCGGTCCGTGCCGTACCCGGCGACGGCCACGCCCAGCGTCTCCAGGCGCTGCAGGGTCGCCGGCACGTCCAGGATCGACTTCACGCCCGCGCACACCACCGTGATCCTGGTCCGCGCCAGCAGCCCCAGGTCGGCCGACTCGTCCTGCGTCACGGTCCACTCCCGGTGCACACCGCCCAGCCCGCCGGTGGCGAACACCCGGATGCCCGCCAGCGCGGCCAGCTGCGCGGTCGCCGACACCGTGGTCGCCCCGCTCGCCCCCGCGGCCACGGCGAGGGGCAGGTCACGGTGCCCCAGCTTGCGGATGCCTTCCTCGTTCGCGACCCGTTCCAGCTGCTCCTTGTCCAGACCGACCCGTGGGCGCCCGTCGAGCACGGCGACGGTCGCCGGCACCGCGCCCTCGCGCCGCACCGCGTCCTCCAGCTCCAGCGCCACCTGCAGATTGCGCGGGCGGGGCAGACCGTGCGCGATGATCGTGGACTCCAGCGCCACCACCGGCCGCCGCGCGTCGATCGCCTCCCGGACTTCTTCCGACACCACCAGCACCACGTGCCCGCCTCCTGTCCGTCGGTCCTTCCTCATCTCTGGCGGGCGCCGCCCGCGATTAAACGCTTGCGGCCTGTGCGGGACACGACCAGCCTGGGCCGCATGACGCACAACACCACGCGCCTCGACCACGTCGTCCTGTGGGTGGCCGACCCGGTCGCCGCTGCCGGCTTCTACGAGACGGCCGTTGGTCTCGAACCGCTCAGGGTCGCCGAGTTCGCCGAGGGAAGGGTCTCCTTCCCTTCCGTCCGCGTCAACGAGGAGACCATCCTCGACCTCGCCCCGCACAGCCTCGCGGAACGCATGCCGAGCCTGCCCGGCGCGGCCGACAGCGCGGGTCACCCCGTCAACCACGTCTGCCTGTCCCTGCCGGCCGACGCCTTCGACGCCCTGCGCACCCGGCTGGCCGAGCACGGCGTCCCGATGACCGACATCGGCCACGACTCGTACGGCGCCCGCGGCCCGTCCACGCGCAACTTCTACTTCCGGGACCCCGACGGCAACGTCTTCGAGGCCCGGCACTACGCGCAGTAGCCGACCGGGGCCCGCTACGACGCCCGACGACCCGCGCCCACGACGCCCACCGGCCCGCACGCGCCCGCTACGACGCGCGTCGGCCCGCACCCGCTACGACGCTCGCAGGCCCGCGCCCGCTCAGAACAGCGGCTCGGGCAGCACACCCTCCAGGGCGAGCAGCTTCCGCTTGGTCTCCAGGCCGCCCCCGAAACCGCCGATCCCGCCGTCGCTCTCCACCACCCGGTGGCACGGCACGACCACCGGCAGCGGATTCGCGCCCATCGCCGCGCCGACCGCCTGGGCTCCGCCGGGCTGCCCGACACGCCCGGCGAGATCGCCGTACCCCACCACGCTGCCGAACGGCACCCCGGACGCCAGCTCGCGCAGCACCTGCCGGTTGAACCCGGAGATCAGCGACCAGTCCAGCGGCAGATCGAAGTCCTGCCGCGCGCCGGTGAAGTAGGCCCGCAGCTGGCGTATCGCCTCGGCCAGCAGCGGCGCGTCCGGGTCCTCCACGGGCGTACCGCCGAGCCGGGCCGCCAGTCGTTCCAGCGCCCGGTCGCGCACCGCGTCCGTCGCGTGGAAGACGACGTTGACCAGCCCGCCCGGGGTCGCCGCCAGCATCAGCGGGCCGATGTCGGTCCCGACGACGGCCCATACGATCCGCTGCTCGTCCTGCCCATGGCTTTCCATGCGCCCACGGTACGGCCCGCCACTGACAACGCCCCCCCGGCTCAGCCCGAGGCCAGCGCCGCCCGGACCACGTCGGGCTTGTTGGTGATGATCCCGTCGACGCCGTACCCGGCGACCTTGTGCGCGGTGGACGCGTCGTTCACCGTCCAGGCGAAAACCCCGAGCGGCCTGCCGTGCGGCCCGTAGACACTGTGCGCGGCCGCCACGTAGTTCCTGGAGAGTGACCCGTACGACGGATTGATCAGATCGACGAAACGCGCGTACTGAGGGAGCTGCGCCACGGTGGGCATACCGAGGTAGGCGGTGGTGATCGCGGGCTTCAGCTCGTGGACGGTCCGCACGCTGTCGGCGCTGAAGCTCTGCACGACCAGCCGCCCCAGGTGCTTGCGGTCCAGCCAGCT
>NZ_JBSGDB010000302.1:0-11188 GCF_053602155.1 Streptomyces sp. NPDC004561 | reverse complement strand
CCGCGAGCCGTCCGCGGGCGGCGAGCCAGCGGGCGGCCGCCTTGGTCACCTCGGTGTCCGTGGGCCGCTCCGGGTCGAGCGCGAAGCCGGTGCGGTAGGCGGCCACCGACTTCACGGCCACCACGCCCGGCCGCCGTACCGCCTCCTCGGCGGCCGCGCGGAGGACGGCCGCGTACTCGCCCGCCTCGACGCCCCGCGCGGCCAGGGCCTCGGCGATCTGCTCCAGCCGTACGACCTCGAAGGCGGCGGCATCGGCGGAGCGGGCCAGGTCGGCGGGGGAGGTGACCGGGTGGGGGGCGTAGCCGGTGTCCAGGCAGAACGTCTCGGCCCCCGCGGCCCTCAGGAAGCGGCGGTTCACCTCCTGCCAGCCGAGGGCCGCGCGCCGGGCCAGGTAGTCGGCGGGCGGCGAGCACACCGCCACGCCCGGCCGCGTCGTCGTGGGCGCCGGCGACGAACCGGGGGATTCGGCCGTCGTACGGTTCGCGGCCGAGGAGGCGGTGCTGCGCGGCGTACCCCTGGAGGTCGTACGGGCCTGGCGGCGGCCCGCGCACGGCGCCGTCGCCCCGCCGCTGCTCGTCGGCGCGTCCGACGAGGGGCAGGAACAGAACGCCGCCGACGCGGTCGAAGAGGCGCTGCGGGACCTCCCGGAGGGCCTGGAAGTGCGCCGGACGACCGTCGAGGGCCGCGCCCGCGACATCCTCGTCGCCGCCTCCCGGGACGCCGGACTGCTCGTCGTCGGCGCCCCGCGCCGGCACGGCCACCTCGGCCTCCAGCTCGGCCGGATCGCCCACGGCGTACTGCACCACGCGGCCTGCCCGGTGGCCGTCGTACCGGAATCCGCCTGACCTCGCCCCGCCCCTACCCGACGATGATCGGAGTCTCCATGACCGAGGCCGCCCCCCACGATGCCGCTCCACTCACCGACGAGGAACTGCGCACCCTGGACGCGCACTGGCGCGCCGCCAACTATCTCGCCGTCGGCCAGATCTATCTGATGGACAACCCGCTGCTGACCGAGCCGCTGCGGCCCGAGCACATCAAGCCCCGGCTGCTCGGCCACTGGGGCACCTCGCCCGGACTGAACCTCGTCTACACACACCTCAACCGGGTGATCAAGACCCGAGGGCTGGACGCGCTGTGCGTGTGGGGCCCGGGGCACGGCGGGCCGGCCGTCCTAGCGGGCTCCTGGCTGGAGGGCAGCTACAGCGAGACCTACCCGGACGTGACCCGGGACGCGGCCGGCATGGAGCGCCTCTTCCGGCAGTTCTCCTTCCCCGGCGGCGTGCCCAGCCACGTGGCCCCGGAGACCCCCGGCTCGATCCACGAGGGGGGCGAACTCGGCTACTCGCTCGCGCACGCCTACGGCGCCGCCTTCGACAACCCGGACCTGCTGGTGACCTGCGTGATCGGGGACGGGGAGGCGGAGACCGGGCCGCTCGCCGCGTCCTGGCACTCCGACAAGTTCCTCGACCCGGTGCACGACGGGGCCGTGCTGCCGATCCTCCACCTCAACGGCTACAAGATCGCCAACCCGACCGTGCTGTCCCGCCTCCCGGAGGCCGAACTCGACGCGCTGCTGCGGGGCTACGGCCATGAACCCCTGCACGTCACCGGCGACGACCCGGCCGAGGTGCACCGCGCCCTGGCGGCCGCCTTCGACGAGGCCCTGGGCCGCATCGCACGGGCCCAGCGCGCCGCCCGCGAGGAGGGAAGCACCGAGCGCGTGCACTGGCCGATGATCGTCCTGCGCACCCCGAAGGGCTGGACCGGCCCGGCCGAGGTGGACGGCGAACCGGTCGAGGGCACCTGGCGCGCCCACCAGGTCCCGCTGGCCGGTGTCCGGGAGAACCCGGACCATCTGCGCCAGCTGGAGGACTGGCTGCGCTCGTACCGGCCCGAGGAACTGTTCGGCCCGGACGGCCGGCCGAGCGCCGACGTCCTCGCCTGCGTCCCCGACGGGACGAAGCGCCTCGGCGCGAGCCCGCACGCCAACGGCGGCCTGCTCGTCCGCGACCTCCCGCTGCGGTCCCTGGACGGCTTCGCCGTGCCCGTCGACAAGCCGGGCACCACCCTGCACGAGCCCACCCGGGTCCTCGGCGCGCTCCTCGCGCAAATCATGAAGGACACCGCGGAGCGCCGGGACTTCCGCCTCGTGGGCCCGGACGAGACCGCCTCCAACCGGCTCCAGGCCGTCTACGACGCCAGCGGCAAGGCGTGGCAGGCCGACGTGCTCCCGGTGGACGAGCACCTGGACCGGCACGGCCGGGTCCTGGAGATCCTCTCCGAACACCTCTGCCAGGGCTGGCTGGAGGGCTATCTGCTGACCGGCCGGCACGGACTGTTCTCCTGCTACGAGGCGTTCGTGCACATCGTCGACTCCATGGTCAACCAGCACATCAAGTGGCTGAAGACCTCCCGAGAGCTGAGCTGGCGGGCCCCCGTCGCCTCCCTCAACTACCTGCTCACCTCGCACGTCTGGCGCCAGGACCACAACGGCTTCTCCCACCAGGACCCCGGGTTCGTGGACCACGTCCTCAACAAGAGCCCCGAGGTGGTCCGGGTCTACCTGCCGCCGGACGCCAACACCCTGCTGTCCGTGGCCGACCACGTGCTCCGCAGCCGCGACTACGTCAACGTGGTCGTCGCCGGCAAGCAGCCCTGCTTCGACTGGCTGAGCATGGACCAGGCCCGCGCGCACTGCGCGCGCGGCGCCGGGATCTGGGAGTGGGCCGGCACGGAGAACGGCGGGGAACCCGACGTGGTCCTCGCCTGCGCCGGTGACGTCCCCACCCAGGAGGTGCTGGCCGCCGCCCAGTTGCTGCGCCGGCACCTGCCCTCCCTCGCCGTGCGCGTGGTCAACGTGGTCGACATGACCCGGCTGCTGCCGCACGAGAACCACCCGCACGGCATGACCGAGGCCGAGTACGACGGCCTGTTCACCACCGACAAGCCGGTGATCTTCGCCTACCACGGCTACCCGTGGCTGATCCACCGCCTCGCCTACCGGCGCACCGGGCACGGGAACCTGCACGTGCGCGGCTACAAGGAGTCGGGCACCACGACCACGCCGTTCGACATGGTCGTACGCAACGATCTCGACCGCTACCGCCTGGTCATGGACGTCATCGACCGCGTCCCGGGACTCGCCGTGCGCGCCGCCGCCGTGCGCCAGGCGATGGCCGACGCCCGCACCCGCCACCAGGCCTGGATCCGCGCCCACGGCACCGACCTGCCCGAGGTCGCCGACTGGAGCTGGGGCGGCTGAGCGGAGGCCGGACGCCGACGGCCGGCAGTACGACGAGGTCCTGACAGGAGGGCGTCAGGACACTCGCACCGCTGCCGGCCGGGCCGGTCGTGGGCCGGCGGTCAGTCGGCCGGGAGCACCGGTCCGGTGAGCGGCAGGACCAGTTGGCACCTGACCGGGCGCGGGTGCGCCGGGTCCAGGGCGTTGAGGACGTGGGTGAGGACGACCGGATCGTAGGACGCCTCCAGGTGGTCGGTGGCGTCGAGACCACAGGTGTCCTGCACGGTGATGTTCTTCACCGTCGCGCCCGGTCCGGCGGTGAGATAGCCGTTGGTGGACGGGGTGACCACCTCGTCGTCGGTGGTCGTGATCACCGTGTAGTCGACCCCGGGGACCGTGTCCCCGCCCGCGTCGAGGGCGCGGTTGAAGTCCGAGCCGGTCTCCTGCTCCACGAACGACGGGTAGTCGTGCTCCAGAAGGGCGTTGACGGGCTCCAGCATGTGGAGCTGACGCCCGAGTTCGGTGAGCCCGTCGAGCGTGGTGCCGTGGTTGGAGGGGGTGATGCCGACGAGCTTGCCGACCTTGCCGGCGGCCCCGGGGAAGTTCTTCAGGTAGTAGCGGGGTACCGGGCCGCCGCCCATGGAGTGACCGACGAGGTCCACCTTGGCGGCGCCGGTCGCGGCCAGGACCCGGTCCACGAAGGACGCCAGGGTGGCCGCGCTGTCCTCCATGCGGCCGACCCCCTGGAACGGCGCGGTGGGGGAGGAGCCGCCGTGGTTCAGGGCGAAGACGCAGTAGCCTTCGGCGGCCAGCAGCGGGGCGGCGCCCCGCCACATGTCGTTCATGTTCTCCAGCGTTCCGTGTACGAGGACGACCGGGTCGGGGTGCTCGGCGGTCGGCCGGCAGTTCCAGTCGTCGGCGCCGGGAGGGGCCTCTCCGGCGTCGAACACACCCTTCAGAAATCCGGAGACGAAGCTGTATTCCGCCGCGGGGCCGTCGGCGGTGGCGTGGACAGTTCCGCTGCTCGCGGCGAGCAGTCCGGTGGTGGCCGTGACGGCCACGAGGGCACTACGAATTGCCGCCTTGCGTCTCATTTCCAGTACCGTCCCTTGTTCTGGAATAGTGCTCGGTCGGCAGTGAAACTAGGAGACCTTTAATCGGCAAGCAACAATGTGCAGCATGAAGAGGGTCGGCCACTCAGGGCGGTGTCACATTCTCCGGCCGACCCGCCGGAAAACACTCACCCAAGTGCGCCTCCAGGGAGTGCCGGCGAATGCGGTATCCGATCTCCGCCGCACGTCTTGACCGGCCGGTAACTTCGGCTCATACTCCGCAGAAGGCCAGTGGAATGGCAGCCGCGCAGATGACAGGGGGTCGGGTACGTCCAGGGAGTCGCGAGGTGGCCTGTGGGACGCGCTTCCCCGCCGTCTCGGCGCCGAACTCCAAAAGGAGAACCGGACCGTCGCCTCGGAAATAATCCACGAGATCAGAGCGCAGATTCCAGAATTCTCCCGCCCGCTTTCCGGGCAGTTCGGCGCGGCAATACAGCAGGGTGTCGAGACGGCTCTCGCCGAATTCGCCGACCGGGTCACTTCGGCGGGTGGGTCGCTGGAGGCTGCCCGCATCCCCGTCTATCGCGCGCTCGGCCGCGGGGAGTGGGTGGAGGGCCGCGGTCTTGACGCGCTCCAGGCCGCGTACCGGCTCGGCGCGCGGGTCGCCTGGCGCCGCTACGCGCGGGTCTCCCGCCGCCTGGCCCTGAGCACCGAGGCGGTGGCGCTCCTCGCGGAGGCGGTCTTCACGCACATCGACGAGATCGCCGCGGTGTCCGTGGGGGCCTACGCCGAGGCCCAGGCCGATGCCGCGGGCGCCACCGGCCGCCGGCGGCACCACCTCCTGATGCTCCTGACCACCGGCAGTCCCGACCGGGAGAGCCTCGGCCGTGCCGCCGCGGACGCCGACTGGCCCCTGCCCGACACCGTCGCCGCGGCGGCACTCGGCTCCCTGACCGGAGCGGGTGGCGCCGCCGGGACGGGAGGGCCGTCCCTGCCCGGCGGGCGTGGTGCACTGCGGCGGCCCCGCCTCCCCGAGCCGGTGCTCGCGGATCTCGAGGGAGCCGCGCCGTGCCTGGTGATCCCGAGCCCCCACCTCCTCCTCGCCGACCCCCGGCTGCAGCAGCTGCTGCGCGACACGGCGGGCGTGGTGGGCCCCGCCGTACCCCCGGGGCAGGCCGCCGACTCCCTGCGCTGGGCCCGGAGCCTGCGCGAGGCGGGCGCCCCGCCCGCCGCCGACCCCTCACTCGCCCGGCTGCTCCTGCTGGCCGACCCCGCTCTGGTGCGCCTGATGGCGAGCCGTCACCTCAGGCCGCTCGCCTCCCTGACCTCGAAGCAGCGTGACCGGCTGGCCGCGACCCTGCTGGCGTGCCTCCAGACCCGGCACGGCACGGCTCCGGAGATCGCGGCCCGGCTGGGCATCCACCCCCAGACCGCCCGCCAGCGCCTGCTTCAGGTCAACCGCCTCTTCCGCGACGTACTCGCCGACCCCGACGCCCGCTTCGAGGCCGAGGCCGCGTTACGCGCCGCCCTGGCCGACGGCGGCACAGCCCTGGAGTTACCTTGACCCCGGGATGGCCAGGAGCCCGTCCCCCTCCTCCGGGCGGCTCCCGGTGAGCGAACCGGAGCCCGCGGGGTCCGCCGCCGGCCCGCCCGGGAACGTCCCTGCGGCGTCAGTTCGTCCGGTGGCTCCAGTGCGGGCCCACCAGCTCCCACTCACGGTCCCAGGCGGCCAGGCGGCGCCGGTCGATGTGCGCCCGGGCCAGTGCGCCCGCTCCGTAGACCGGACCGGCGAGCGCGAGCGCGGCGGCGATGCCGAACAGGGCCGACTCGACGTCGCCCTCGACGCGCCCGGCGGGCTTCGCGGGCACGAGGTCTCCCCGGCCGTTCTGCCAGACCATCACCCGGGCCCCGGTCGGCAGATCTTCGTCGACCAGCGTCTGCGCCGTGCGCGTGGTGCCGTCGGGAGCCGTCCAGCGCACCGGCGCCCACACCCGGCCGTTCGCCTGGAGGGCCGTCGTGTCGCGCGGCGCGCCGGCGAGCAGCACCGCTCGCGCGGCGTGCCGGTCGGTTCGCTGCCGGGCGAACACCCCGCTCGCGGCATGCGCCGTCACCAGCCCGGCGACGGCGCCGCCGACCAGCACCAGCACCCACACGGCCAGCAGCACCCAGGCCTCGACGACGTCCTCGCGCCGGCGCAGCACATTCCGGCGCAGCCGCCACATCCGCCGGGTCGCGCTCATCGGGCCGCACCTCCTCGTCACGGTGACGCGGGCGCCCACAAGGACGGACGGGGCCCCGCGCGCGGCCGTCCGGTCCCGAACCGGCCCGTCACACGGAGCCGGTGGCCGGCAGGGACTCCGGCAGCCGGGGCTGCACCTCGAAGACGCCTCCCAGACCGGCCGCGCGCAGCATCCGCAGGAAACCGGCGCTGTCCGCGACCAGCCGCAGCCGGCCGCGCCGGGCCAGGACCCGGTTGCGTGTCCGGCACAGGATGCCCAGCCCCGCGCAGTCCATGAAGGCGACCGGCCTCAGGTCCAGCACCAGGTCGGGGTTCGGGCGCGCGGTCAGCGCGTCGAGCCGTTCCGCCAGGGCGGGCGCCGTCAGCAGGTCGATCTCCCCGTGCAGCGGCAGCACGGTCGGGCCGTTCTGGCCGACCGGTGCCGGAGCGGCCCCGGGCCGCTCATCGTTCTCGGGCATGGCAACACGAAATAGGACATACGGGTAATCGGGAAGGGCCGAATGGTCCCTTTCCAAGGCCCGGCCGGGACAGCACGGCGCGGCGGCTCCGCCCCCGAAGGCGTCCCGGAAGCGGGTCCGTCCCCCGTGCCGCGGGGCCGGGGTCGATGCGCCCCCGTCCGGCCGGGCACCGGGGCCGGACGGCCCAAGCGCGAGCCCTCGCCGCCCGCCAAGCTGGACGGGCGGGGCGACCGGCACCGTCCGGCCGGGAGCTCCGCGGCAACCACCGAAGAGGGTGAGGAGCGCCATGAAAGGCTTCGTCTTCCACGGCCCCGGGGAGGCCTCCTGGCAGGACGTCCCGGACCCCGGGATCAAGGAGCCCACCGACGCGATCGTGAAGGTCGGCGCCGTGACCATCTGCGGGACCGACCTGCACATCCTCAAGGGCGACGTGCCCGAGGTGCGCCCCGGCACGGTGCTCGGCCACGAGGCCGTCGGCGAGATCGTCGAGATCGGCGGCGACGTGCGCACCGTGCGCCCGGGGGACCGGGTGCTGCTGTCCTGCATCACCTCGTGCGGACGCTGCCGATTCTGCCGGGAGGGCGCCTACGGGCAGTGCCGGGGCGGCGGAGGCTGGATCCTCGGCCACCTGATCGACGGCACCCAGGCCGAGTACGTCCGCGTCCCGTACGCCGACCTGTCGGTGCACCCGCTGCCGGGCACCCTGCGCAGCGAGGACGCCGTACTGTTCGCCGACATCTTCCCCACCTCCTACGAGGTCGGCGTCCTCAACGGGCACGTACGGCCCGGCGACACGGTCGTCATCGTCGGCGCCGGGCCCATCGGGCTCGCCACGATCGCCACGGCACGGCTGTTCGCCCCGGAGCGGATCATCTCGGTGGATCCCGCGGCGTCCCGGCTGGAGGCCGCCCGGCGGATCGGCGCGGACGCCGTCGCCGACGTCAAGGAGGCGCCGCGCCAGCTGGTGGAGGACCTGACCGGTGGGCTCGGCGCGGACGTGGTCGTCGAGGCCGTCGGACTCCCCGAGAGCTTCGAGATGTGCACGCGGATGGTGCGGCCCGGCGGGCACGTGGCCAACGTCGGTGTGCACGGCAGGCCGGCCACGCTGCACCTCGAGGACCTGTGGATCATGAACGTCACGCTCACGACCGGACTGGTGGACACCTACTCCACCCCGACCCTGCTGCGGATGGCCGCCGCCGGCCGGCTGCCGACCGGACAGCTGGTCACCCACACCTTCCCGCTCGACCACATGGAGACGGCGTACGACGTGTTCTCCCGTGCCGCCGAGACCGGCGCCCTGAAGGTGGTACTCGGCGGGGAGCAGCACGAACTGGCCGTTCCCACGACCTGACCGGGGAGAGCGTGAGGGCATGACCGAACGGACGAGCGAGACGCAGCGGACGCAGGCGACGGCCGGGTCACCGATGGGCGACCTGGGCCGGCGGCTGGCCACCCGGCGGGCCCAACTCGGCCTGACCCGGCGGCAGGCGGCCGCACGCGCCGGCATGGCGTCCAGTTACCTCGGGTACCTGGAGGAGCACCCGGGCGCCGCACCGGGCACCGGTGTGCTGAGCCGGCTGGCCGAGGTGCTGGAGACCACCGTCACCGAGCTGACCGGCGGCGTGGTGGACCTGCCGCCCGGCCCCGCGCGCGCCGGACCCGAAACCCACTTCGTGGAGCTGAGCCCCGGCGAGTGCCACGTCCTGCTCGGCTCGCACGGGGTGGGCCGGCTGGCCGTCCCCACGGACAGCGGGCCGGTGATCCTGCCCGTCAACTACAGCGTCGTGGACGGCGCGATCGTGTTCCGGACCTCGCCCGAGGGCACACCCGCGCTCGTGATCGGCGACATCGTGGCCTTCGAGGTCGACCGGATCGACGACGCCTTCAGCCGGGGCTGGAGCGTGCTGGTCCGCGGCTACGCCCGGGCCGTGACCGATCCGGGGGAGCGGCACCGGCTGGCCGAGCGGGCGCACAGCGCGCCCTGGGCGGGCGGCCAACGCGACCTGTGGGTGCGGATCGACCCCGTCACCCTCACCGGGCGCCGCATCACCGACTGACCGGGGACGGGGCCGGCCGCGACCGCCGTCGCCGTACGACCCCCGATCACCACTCTTCCGCGGCTCCTCCCGGGCCGGTGAGGAGCACACCCGTGACCAGGTCGGGGCGGATGCGCACCGCCTGGTCCTTGTCCTCGTGCGGCACCCAGGGACGCAGCAGCGCCCGGAGCCGGGCCAGTTCGACGGGGTCCGTCACGAGCCGGGCGTAGCCGGTGACGACGACGCTCCAGCCGAGGTGGGTCTCCGGGTCGATGGCGTCGGCCTCGTAGGCGACGACCACCGCGGCGCCGTCGCCCTGCCGGGCGTGCGCGGTCAGCGCCGCGGCATCGTGGGTGCGGATCACGATGTCGCCGCCGTCCAGGACGTGGTTGACCGGGCGGACGGTGGGCAGCGCCTGCCGGGTGAAGACGACCCTGCCCAGGGACACACTGCCCAGCAGCCGCAGCGCCTCGGTGCGGTCGAGGTCGACGTGCCGGCGGGTCTGGTCGGGATGACGGATCATGGCTGGCTTCTTCGCAGGGTGCGCCGCCTTCGGAACGCGGACTTGGTCGGCCCGCGCGCAGGCGGGGTGCGGGCGGAGCGACACCGCGGGGGATCGGTGCCGCTCCTGGAGTCCACTGTCGTCCCTCCCGTACCGCCCCCGACAGTGCCGATCGGTCCTGGACCGGGGCCGGACGTCCCACCCCGCGGACCTGACCCGGCCCAGCCGGTCCCCTCCGGCCCCGCCCGGACCGCAGGGCTGGGAACGATCACATGCCCTCCCGGCCCCGGAGCCGATACCGTGTCATAGGGCCCATCGGTTCGAAGCCGTGTGCCGATGGGGACTGGAGGGCGTGGTGACCGGTACGGAGGAGCCCGGCGTACGACTGCCGCAGCTCAAGCTCGACGAGCTGCTGGAGGAGCTGCAGGCCAGGATCGACGCGGCCCGCGGTACCCGGGACCGGGTGCACAGCCTGCTCGAGGCGGTCCTCTCCGTCGGCCGTGAACTGGAGCTGGAACAGGCCCTGCACTCCATCGTGGAGGCCGCGGCGGTCCTCGTGGACGCCGAGTACGCCGCCCTCGGCGTCATCGGGCCCGACGGCAATACCCTCTCGGCGTTCCACACCATCGGCGTGAGCAGGGAGCAGATCACCGCGATCGGCCCCTATCCGGAGGGCCACGGCATCCTCGGCGAGCTGATCCACCACCCGCAGGCCCTGCGGCTGTCGAAGATCTCCCAGCACCCGTCCTCGTACGGCTTCCCGCCGGGCCATCCCCCGATGAACAGCTTCCTCGGGGTTCCGATCCGCGTCCGCGACCAGGTGTTCGGCAACCTGTACCTGACCGAGAAGCGCGGTGGGCTGGAGTTCGACGAGGAGGACGAGTCGGTGCTGTCGACGCTGGCCGTCGCGGCCGGCGTGGCCATCGACAACGCACGCCTGTACGAGGACTCCCGGCTGCGGGAGCGCTGGCTGATGGCGAACGCGGAGATCAGCCACAGCCTGATGTCCGGCAGCGCGCGCGCCGAGGCGCTGGACCTGATCGCGGAGCGGGCCCGCGAGATCACCGGCTCGGCCCTCGCGGCGGTCGCCATGCCGATGCAGGGCATCGACGCGCTCTCCGTAGAGATCGCCGTCGGCGCGGAGGCGGAGGCCCACCGGGGTCTGGTGCTGCCCCTGCGCGAGAGCCTCATGGGCCTGGCCTTCTCCGCCGCCGCCCCGGTCACCAGCGACGACGCGGCCCATGACGAGCGGGTCTCCCCGGAGCCACCGCGCTTCCGCGGTCTCGGCCCCGCCGTGGCCGTCCCGATCGGCACGGGCGAGGGCGGCGTCCGGGGCGTGGTGCTGCTCGCGCGCGAGAGCGGCCGGGCGGTGTTCTCCGGCAGGGAGACCGAGATGCTGCGCGGGTTCGCCGCGCAGGCCGCGATCGCCATGGAGCTGGCCGAACGACGGCGGGACGCCCAGCAGATCGCGCTGCTGGAGGACCGCGACCGGATCGCCCGGGACCTGCACGACCTGGCCATCCAGCGGCTGTTCGCCACCGGCATGACCCTGCAGAGCGCGGGCCGGTTCTGGAAGATGCACGAGCCCTGGAAGGGCCGGGTCTGCCGGGAGCCCTCCTCGTCCTGGGAGACCCAGCCGTCCCGCATGCCCTCG
>NZ_JBSGDB010000301.1:0-11253 GCF_053602155.1 Streptomyces sp. NPDC004561 | reverse complement strand
CGGCGATCGTGCTGAGGTCGGTCCAGCCGGGAGCGTTGGCCGGGCCCGAGACGATGTTCGGGTTGTCCGGGTTGTTCCCGCTGGTGACGCGCCTGGCGGCGAACGGCACCCCATTCTTGAGCGCGGCAAGGAACTGCTCGGCGCCGTTCGGCTTCGTCGAGTCCACACCCGTACCGCACGCGGTCGCTGTCGCTGTCGCGGTCGCCGTTTGGGTCGCGGTCGCCGTTGCGGTCACGGTCTTCGTCACCGTGACGGTGGGTTTGACGGTCGGGCAATTGCCGCCGTAGGCGTCCGTGGAGTGGCCCGGCTTGTTCTGGTCGCAGTGGGGGGCTCCCCGAGTCCGAGTGCGAGCCTGACGGGCGGACGCTGAAGTAAAGGTGCATTCATGCGGAAACGCGCACATAGATCAATAAATTGGGCTAGCCGCTGCTCCCGGACGGGGCAAGTCTCGGGAATGCGCGGTGCTTGCCTGCGTAAACCTTGGTCACAAGGTCGGCGTAGCGACTTTGGCCGGAGTTTCAACGACCGAGTCAAGGCGACGGGTGCCGCCCACAGTGAGGACGGCGCCCGTACCAGGTCAGGCTTCGAGGTCTGTGATCACCTTTATCAGGTCGATCACACAGCGTCTTCGGGGTTGGTCCTTCCGCTGGGTCCACGGGCATCCCTGGCTGATCGCTGCCGTCCGCTGCTGTCGGTGTCGGAAGCACGCTGCCGCATCTGTCGTGTTGCCTTGCCTGCCGGTTGCGGAACCAGTTAGCCAACGACTCCGCCCTTTACGAAGCGGCGGCGCCCTCGACAGAGTCGCGGACATCCAGTACAGAGTCCGCCCCGGTAAGCCGCAGCACTCGTTGTAGTTGAGGTGCCGGCTCGGCCAGGCGCAGTGTGGTCATGGCGTGGATCCGGAGCAGTAGGTGCAGGAACGTCGAATCTGCAAAGGTGAGCAAAGAGGCGTCCACCACTACCTTGGAGTACTTCGTGGACGCGATCTCCAGGGCCTCGGCCAGGGACTCGATGGATGCGGCGTCGTACTCGCCGTAGGCGACGATCACCCACGCAGCGTCCCACTCATACTGGAGAACGGCGGCCTTCTTCGGCACAGGCCCCTTGACCTGCTCGTTCGACTGGCCGTTGGTCGTGCGAGCCGCACTCACGTCATCAGTATGGCCCTCGTATAGGGGAGTGAGCCCTGTGCCGGGGCGGCTTTCAGGTGCTGAGGGCTTGGCGGAGGGTTTCGCTGCAATCGATGACAGCGTCCAGCTGGGTGGGCCAGTACGGCGCCGTGCCCGACGCGCGCGCGGAGGCCAGGCTGGAGAGTGGCTTGATGCCCGCGACGTCGGGGTCGGTGGTCAGCGACTTGGTGGCGGCGTTCAGGATGCTCCCGGCGGCGGCTAGGCGGTGCGGGGTCGGCGGCCTGCCGCCTTCTTCGCCGCGGCCTTCTTGGCCGGCTGCCTCTTCCCGGCCGCCTTCTTCTTCGGCTCGGGCAACGTGTGCACTTCGCCGGGTCCCGTGTCCCCGCGATCGGTCTTCGCCTTCGCCACCGACTCCCGCAGCGCGGACATCAGGTCGAGCACCTGGGCCGGCTCCTCGGGTTCCGGCGCCCGGGGCAGCGGCCGCTCCGCCCGCTTCGCCTCGATGATCTGGGCGATCGCCTCCGTGTAGCGGTCACGGAACTCCTCGCCCCGCAGCTCCTCGACGGTCATGGTGTCCATCAGGACGAGCGCGCCCTCGATCTCCTCCTCGGACACCTCCACCGGCGGCGGCAGCAGCTCGGTGGGGTCGCGGATCTCATCGGGCCAGCGCATGGCATGCAGGACCAGGACGTCGTCGCGGACCCGCAGCAGGCCGAGCCGCTCCCGGCCGGACCAGGCGTACTTCGCGACGGCCACCTTGGCCGAGCGGCCGAGCGCCTGCACGAGCAGCTTGTAGGGCTTGGCCGCGACCTGGCCGGCGGGCTGCAGGTAGTAGCCCTCGCCGATCCGGATCGGATCGATGGACCGCAGCGGGACGAACGCGTCGATCTCGATCGCCTTCGCCGTCGGCAGTGGCAGATTGCTCAGGTCCTCGTCGGTGATCGGGATGACCTGGGTCTTGGTCAGCTCGTACCCCTTGCCGATCTCGTCCTGGGGCACCTCGCGGTCCTCCAGCTCACACACCTTGCGGTAGCGGACCCGGCCCTGGTCGGCCAGGTGGTACTGGTGGAAGCGAATGCTGTGGTCCTCGGTCGCGCTGACCACGTTGATCGGCACCGTGACCAGGCCGAACGAGATCGCGCCGGACCAGATGGTTCGGGGCATGAAAGACCTCCGCAGCAGCCCCGAGCAGCAACAGCCTACGGACACCACTTCACGAATGCACCCAAAGCCTACCCATCGGGCGAAGCAGGGTTAAGCACTGTTTCTCGGATCATGTGCGGAGCCAGATGATGAGGGCTGCGAGGGTGACGGTGCCGAGGTAGGTGCAGGCCCGTTTCTCGTAGCGGGTGGCGACGGCGCGGAAGCCTTTCAGGCGGTTGATGGCACGTTCGACGGTGTTGCGCTTCTCAAGAACGGCGGGTCGCTCGCGCCCGGCCGGCCTCGGCACTGAAGCTGGTCGAACGCCTGCTCGCTTAAGGGCTCGCCCGCTTCGACATCGCTGACGACCCGCCGCACGTCACCAACGGGTTGTTCGCGTTCTCTGGGGGCGGGTGTGTGTTACGTGGCGTGAGGGGAGTTCGTTGACCGTCTGGACTCGTTCCGGGGGGCGTTGCACTACTCGTGGCAGGAGTGGATGGTGCGGGTGTTTCCCGTAGACGATCCACGGCCGGGAGTTCCTCTTCCCCACGACCGCACCAACGAGCGGCCAAGCAACCCGGTCCCGCTGCTCGGCGCACGCCGATCCGCCCGCTGCGACAACTCGACCATCACCCGCGCCCACGGCTCCTCGTACTGAAGAACGGCACGGTCGCACGCGCCTCGCCGTCCTTCCCGCCGGGGAGGAACCACCGCCGACAATCGCTCGCCCCCGCCGCTGAAAGGCATCGCCGCCGCCGCACCCGGCTGGCCGATCCTCGTGGATGGCGACAGCGGCGTACGTGTGGCGGCGCCTGACGCGGCGGGGAGACTGCTTGCCGCTCCAGGAGGCGAGGCGCTCCCCGTGGCCGACTTCGTCACCCACCCCGGTGCGCGGGCCCTGATCCGTCACCTTCCGCCGCCGCGGCGGCCCGCACTCTCTGCTCCTCGCGAGCAGAGCCGACGTCCCGTTCCAGGGGTGTGCGGCTCACGGCTGTCGCGAGGTCTTCCAAGGCCCGTTTTTGCAGTTCCGCTTCGCGCCGCACGACCGGGCTCCCGTTGCCGGCGGCGGCGTCCTCCCACGCGTGGAGCGCCTCCTCCACGCGTCCCCAGTCCGGATTCCTGTGCTCGCGCACGGCGACTGCTGCCTTCGCGGTGTCCGTCTCCAGGGCCTCGGCGAACCGCTCCGCCTCGGGGACGACACGGCTGTCGGTCCGCGGGACGTGGCTCTCCATGAGCATCGCCGCGCGGCCGAACCCCTTGAGCGCCTCCTGCGCCTCCTGGGCCTCGCGCGACGTGAGCCCCCGGGGGCGGACTGGTTCCTGCCTTGCCCGGTCGTATGCCTCCTGCCAGGCGGCACGTGCCTCCCTGCTCGCCAGCAGTGCCCTGCGCATGTCGGCGTGATGCTCCCGGGTCGGTTCGGCGTAGTTGCGGAGCACCGCGGCCGCGTAGCGGCCGTTGGCGGCGAGCCAGTCCGCAAGCCGGCCCGGCAGTCGGGGCGTCTCCCATGCGGGGAACACCACGTACGCCACCATTGCCAGGGCCCCGCCGAGCAGGGTGAGCACCACCCGCTCCGGGACTGTCTGCTCCCATGCCTGGCCGCCCATGCCGAGCAGGAAGACGACGTACGCGGCGGTGAAGCACTGGGAGTAGGCGTAGCCGGTACGGTTCAGCATGTACGACAGGCCCGCCGAGACCACCGCCAGCGCGCCGGACACATGGGCGTCCGGACCCAGGGCCCGCACCATCCCGGTGGCGAGCGCGACCCCCGCCAGGGTCCCGGCGAGACGGGCCACCGCACGCGCGTACGTCCGGTGGAAGTCCGGCCGCATCACCATCACCGAGGCGATGGGCGCCCAGTAGCCGTGGCCCAGTGGGAGCCGGGCGGCGATCAGATAGCCGAGCGTGGCCACCGCCGCCAGGCGGACGGCGTGCCGGAACACGGGCGAGTCCCGGCGGAGCTCTCGGCGGACCGCCCGTACGACGACCGGGACCAGCCGGAGCATTGTCGGGCGCACCAAAAACTGGGCGTCGGCGAGGCCGGGCGGCGTAGGCGTCCTCCCGCTCGCGCAGCCGCTCTGGGCGATCTCCACCGCCTCGCCGAGCAGTTCCACGAGCCGAGCGGCGGCTTGCCGCGCGGGGCCCTCCAGCACCTCGTGCTCCTCGTCGACGCGCAGGACGTCCGTGCTCTCGGGCCGCATCTCGGCGGGAGTGCCGCGTCGGATCGAACGGGCGGCCGTATCCAGGACGTCGGCGGCCGCGTCGAGCAACTCCCGCGCGCGGTCCCGCCCGGGTCCCTCCGCCGGGGCGCCCACGTCCGGGTCGGCGAGCGCGGCGAGGACCGGCCGAATGCGCTCGGCGAGTCCCCGGGGGCCGTGCAGGACGGGGGGACGGGTGCGGGCCTGTGACGGCGTCACGGCAGCCGCGTCCCGGGCCGTCATCAATGGCTCCGGGTCGAACGGGGCGGTCGGGTCGTGCCGCAACCGGCGGGCGTAGTCCGCCACGGCGGCCAGGGCGTCGGCGAGCGCGTCACGATGCGCTCCCCAACGCCGGATCGGGAACAGCAAGATCAGCACGGCCTGGGTAACGCCCCCGAGTGCGATGACCCCGGCGTGCTCCAGGGCTCGCCCGATGCTCGTGGGCAAGGTGATGGTCACGAGCATGCTGCCCACGGTCGTCGCTGCGACGATCCCAGCGGTCGATCCGACGGCCCACGCCATTCCCGCGGCAAAGGCCCACACGGCCAGCAGCGGTAGGAACGTCACGAGTCGCCCCGCCGCCAAGTAGCCCACGAAGGTGCTGAGCGCCAGACCTGCGCCCGCGCCGAGCGCGACCACCTTGCGTGGACGCCAGCTGCGCTGGAAGGTGGCCCCACCCGCAGAGTAGGCGCCGAGGGCGGCGGACGCGGCATACGCAGGGGAGACCAGCCACAGCGTCGGCCCGATGACGATCGCCACCCCAGCGGCCGTGCGCAGCGCGAGCAGGGGCTCCAGCCGAGTCTCCTCGATCGTGAGCCCGGATCGCACGACCTCCCCGAAGGCCCGCAGCCACGTCACGGGTGTCCGCCTGGCCGGGATGCCCTGCCGGGTCGCGTCGGCCTGGTTGAGGTGCGGCAGCCGTCGGGCAAGGAAGCCTCCCACACGGCCCGCTAACTGGCTGGCGGCCGCAGCCGCTGGACGGGGTGCTGCCACTGCGGACACTGCTGAGCGTCCGCCAGTCCATCCTCCGGGCCGGAGCGCGGGCAATCGCTGTTGGTTCAGGTCCGGCGTTGGCCCCCGCCCCGGCCGGAGGACCGGTAGATCGCCACCCGTCCCCCGGACCGGTCCAGGGGAAACAGGGGGCACGGCGGCCCCGAGTCTCTTACCGCTTGTGGCCGTTGCCGTGTCCGTTCGGATGCAGGACCACCTTGGTCCAGCCCTCGTCACGGGCGTCGAAGTGCTCGTAGGCGGTGGGGGCCTCGTCCAGGCTGAGCTCGTGGGAGACGACGAAGCTCGGCTTGGCCTTCCCGCCGGCGATCAGGTCCCGCAGCGCCCGGTTGTACTTCTTTACCGGCGCCTGCCCGGTTCCCATGTGCTGGCCCTTGAACCACATCATGCCGAAGTCGATCGGGACCTTGCCCTGCGCTTCCAGCTCGCCCTGGGCCTCCGCGCCGCCGGGGTCCTGGGGCAGGAACACGCCCACCACGCCGATGTCGCCGGTGAACCTGACCGAGTCGATCAGGCCGTTGAGCGTGAGGCTGGCGTCCTCGTGTCCCTGGGGGTCGTGTGCCTGGTAGCCGACGCATTCACAGCCGTTGTCGGCGCCCAGACCGAGGGTGGCCTCCTTGACGACCTCCGCCGGGTTCTGCTCGGAGGTGTTGATCGGGATGGCCCCGATCTCCTCCGCCTTGCGCAACCGGTCGGGCTGGTGGTCGGCCGTCCATACGCGGCCGGCGCCCTTGAGAAGGGCGGAATAGGTCGCCATCAGCCCGACGGGACCGGCCCCGAAGACGATGGTCTGGTCGCCCGGCTTGACGTGGGCCATCTCGGTGGCGTGATAGCCGGTGGGGAAGATGTCGGCGAGCATCACGTAGTCGGTCTGCCGCTCGGCGGCGTCCTCGCCCAGACGCAGCGCGTTGAAGTCGCCGTAGGGCACGCGCAGCAGTTCCGCCTGGCCGCCCTGGTAGGGGCCCATGTCGGCGAATCCGTAGGCGGCTCCCGCGAGGGCCGGTTCCGGCTGCATGGTCAGGCAGTAGTTGGTCAGGCCCTGCTCGCACTGCTTGCAGAAGCCGCAGGCGATGTTGAAGGGCAGGACCACGTACTCGCCGACCTGGACCTTGCGGACGGCCGAGCCGACCTCCACGACCTGGCCCATGTTCTCGTGTCCCAGGGTCCGGCCGGACTCGAACGAGGTGCGGCCCTCGTACATGTGCAGGTCCGAACCGCAGATGTTGGTAGTGGTGATCTTGACGATGATGTCGCAGGGGTGTTCGATCTTTGCGTCCGGTACGTCCTTCACTGTGACCGTTCGCGGGCCTTCGTATACCGCTGCTTTCATGATGACTTCCCTTGGTGTCACGGCATGACCGCGGCATGGCGGTGATGGAGAGGGCGCAAAGAGCCCGACTCTCGGAAGTGCTGCGACGGGGGCCGTGGCTCCGGCACGCCTCTGGAGGGCCGTTCACCTGGATCAGGTGGAACGGTCGTTTTGCCGCCGGCCCCGCCAGGCGGAGCTTCGGCGCTCCGGCGCCCTTGCGTCCGGGTCCCCGTCGGCTCCCGAGGCGAAACAACCACGCACCGACCGATCAGCGGAATCTCCGGACCCGGACGACCACCGACCGACGGCACATCTCCGACTGAGGTCACCCGCTAGTCACCGTGGTCGTCCTGCAGCACGCTGCGACGCTCCTGTTCGCGCTTGGAGTAGGCGGCTGACCGGATCGCCTCGTCGCTCTCCAAGCCCGATCCCAGCGCGCCGCCCACCGTGGCGACCGAAGCGACGAACCAGGCCAACGTCCAGTACTCCGTGACGTGCAGTGGCGTTCGTGTCGTGGAAGCGAACACCCGTTCGTTGAGGATGAACAGCGCCCACACCAAGTTGATGACCATCAAACCCACGTAGCAGACGATCACCCCGATACCGACGGTCACGATCGTCGAGGCGTTGTAGAGAGCCGCCTTCTTCCTCGCCTCCGGCGAAACCTCATCCGTTCGATGCCACAGGTTCGCGTCCACGATCAGCCAGCCGATCATGAGAGCGACAGACCCGACCATGGCGATCACTAGGCGTGGCGTGCTCAGGTAGGTGGCCAGGTTCCAGATGGTGGAATTCACGGTGGCGACTGCTCCCGTGGCGAGTGCGGCCGCCAGGGCTTTCGACAGACCCGGGATCAAGCGCCACGGCCGGTTGGCGCGGACCATACCGCCGAGCACCCTCAGGTAACCGCGCGGCCCACTGAGGACGTACCGCAGATCGGCGATCTCCTCCTCACCGATCTGGCCCGGATGGATAGGCGCGAGACGACCGATGAAGGGCCCCCGCAGCGGCTGACTTCCCGGAGGTCCCTCAGCCCCAGTGACCTGTAGTCCAGCCAAGCTGAGCACGGCTTCTTCCACGGCCTGGCGGGCCCTGGTCTGCAGCCGGAAGCCCCCCAGCGTGGGAAGAGACAGCAGTACCAGGCCGTGTTCGTGACTCAGATCCGCCGCGAGCTTGTGCCCATGTGAGTGCAGCGGAAGGTCGGTGAGGGCCACGACGATGTCCCAGTTCCCCTCACTTCCGCGGTCCATGATCCGGCGCATCAACGTGGACAGGTCCTCGGTCCCTGCGGTGAAGGGCTCACTGACCACCTCGACGTCGAATCGTCGTCCGTGGCCTGACCTGTCGGCGAGCCGATCAGGAAGCATCTGTGCCATGCGCTGCGCGATCTCCGTCGGCGCATCCGGATCCGCCAGAAGAGTCACGACCGTAACGTCCTGAGACGACACCCGCATGACTCCTTATCGTCGGCTGGCACGTGGCCACAGGATGCCCCCGAGGTAACGCCGACGCCGCGTGACACGCTGGCCCTGCCAGCAGGTGCAGGCGGTACGGTCAGGACTCCTCGACCTCCCCGTGCAGGACCTGCTACACCACCGGGCCACACGGTTGCGTGCGCCACCGCGAACACCAGTTCCGCGCCACCCCGGCCGGCAGCGCACGCCGCGCGACCGGACACCCCGATTCGGTGTCCTGCCCGGAAGTGCGCAGGCAGGGGGCAGGCGAAGGCCCCGACTGGTTCGGGGGTCCCAAGCCGGGGCGGATCGAGAGTGGGCGCGAAGGGCGGTCGCCTCGCGGCGGGGGCTCCATAAGGCTTCAGCCGAACGATCGTCCTCATGGGCAAAGGGTGAGGCCAGGGGGACACAGTTCCCTTCACGCCCACATGCGGATCAACGGTGACGCACTCTCGAATGTTCCCTGGGAGCGCCTCATACCGGGATTTCTCTGGGCGCTCGTGTGAGCGGGGCCCGGTGACGGCACCTGTCGCGCGGTTCGCGGCGCGATCAGGTAATCAGGAACGGTGAACAAGGACGCGACCGACCCCTTCGTGCATGTCCGGGGCGCCGGTGAGAACAACCTGCGGAACATCGATGTCGACGTTCCTCGGGACGCGATGGTCGCCTTCACCGGCGTCTCCGGTTCGGGCAAGTCCTCGCTCGCGTTCGGCACGCTCTACGCGGAGGCCCAGCGGCGCTACTTCGAGTCCGTAGCACCGTACGCCCGAAGGCTGTTGCAACAGGTGGGCGCACCGCACGTGCAGGCAATCACCGGACTGCCACCGGCCGTGGCCCTGCAGCAGCGACGTGGGTCGCCCAGCTCGCGCTCGACGGTCGGCACCCTCACCACGCTGTCCAATCTGCTGCGCGTGCTGTACTCCCGCGCCGGCACCTATCCGCCCGGGGCCGCACGGCTGGAAGCCGAGTCGTTCTCGCCCAACACCGCGGCCGGCGCCTGCCCGGAGTGCCACGGACTGGGTGTCGTGCACGACGTCGCCGAGGATCTGCTCGTCCCGGATCCCTCGCTGAGCATCCGTGAGGGGGCGATCGCCGCTTGGCCGGGCGCCTGGCAGGGCGCCAACCTCCGCAGTGTCGTGAGCGGCCTGGGGATCGACATCGACCGACCGTGGCGCAGGCTCAGGAAGAAGGACCGGGACTGGCTGCTGTACACGGACGAACAGCCCTCCGTGTACATCGAGCCGGAGGAGGGCCGCGTCGACTACGGCTACCAGGGCAAGTTCTGGAGCGCCCGCAAGCACGTCATGCACGTCCTCGCCGACTCCAAGAGCGAGAAGATGCGCGAACGGGCGCTCCGGTTCGTCAGGAGTGTGCCCTGCCCCGCCTGTCACGGCAGCGGACTGCGGCCCGAGGCGCTCGCCGTGACCTTCGCCGGACGTTCCATCGCCGAGATCAACGCGATGCCGCTCACCGAGGTCGTGGCGCTGCTGCGGCCCGTCGGGGGGCGGTCCGAGGCCGACGCCACCACGTCGACCGCCCGATCCGGGGAGACGACCGAGGTCGCGGTCCGGATCTGCGGCGATGTGGTCGCGCGGGTCGACGTACTGCTCGACCTGGGCCTCGGATATCTCAGCCTCGGGCGCCGCTCGACGACCCTGTCGCCCGGCGAGGCGCAGCGCCTGCGGATCGCCACCCAGCTGCGCTCGGGGCTGTTCGGCGTCGTCTACGTCCTCGACGAGCCCTCCGCGGGCCTGCACCCGGCTGACGCGGAACCGCTGCTGGACGTGCTGGACCGCCTCAAGGCGGCGGGCAACTCGCTGTTCGTCGTGGAGCACGACATGGACGTCGTACGGCGGGCGGACTGGGTGGTCGACATCGGCCCCGGTGCGGGCGAGGGCGGCGGACGCGTGCTGTACAGCGGCCCGGTCGCCGGTCTTGAGCGGGTCGAGGAGTCGGCCACCAGCCAGTACCTGTTCGGGCGTGCCCAGCCGCTCGATCACCGCCCGCGCACACCGCACGGCTGGCTGCACCTGAGCGGCGTCTCCCGCCACAATCTGCACGACGTGTCCGTCGACGTACCGCTCTGCGTACTCACGGCGGTGACGGGCGTGTCCGGTTCCGGAAAGTCGACGCTGGTGACGCAGGTGCTCGCCGAGGTCGTCCGCGGCCACCTCGGACTCGTACCCGAGGAACCCGACGAGGCGCAGCTGAAGGTCGACGTCCAGGACGCGTCGGGAGTCGAGTCGTTCGACCGGCTGGTCCGGGTCGACTAACGGCCCATCGGCCGAACCCCCCGGTCCAACCTGGCCACCTACACCGGCATGTTCGACGCGGTGCGCAAGCTGTACGCGGCGACGGACGAAGCCCGGGCGCGCGGCTACTCGGCCGGGCGGTTCTCCTTCAACGTGCCCGAAGGGCGGTGCGAGACCTGCCAGGGCGAAGGATTCGTCGCGGTGGAACTGCTGTTCCTCCCCGGCACCTACGCGCCGTGCCCGACCTGCGAAGGCGCCCGCTACAACGCCGAAACGCTGGAAGTCACCTACCGCGGCAAGAACATCGCGGAAGTACTGGCGCTGTCCGTCGACGCCGCCGCCAAGTTCCTGTCCGCCGTCCCGGCCGCCTCCCGCAGTCTGGAGACGTTGCGCGAGGTGGGACTGGGGTACCTGCGGCTGGGCCAGCCCGCGACGGAACTCAGCGGCGGTGAGGCACAACGCATCAAACTGGCCACCGAACTGCAGCGAGCCCGCCGCGGGCACGCGCTCTACCTGCTCGACGAGCCGACGGCGGGGCTGCACCCCTCGGACATCGCACTGCTGCTGCGACAGTTGCACCGGCTCGTCGACGCCGGCAACACGGTCGTCCTCGTCGAGCACGACCTGGACACGATCGCCACCGCCGACTGGGTCATCGACCTCGGTCCGGGCGGCGGCGATGCGGGCGGGCGGGTGGTCGCGGCGGGCCCGCCGGCCCCGGTGGGGGGGGGCCGCCGCCGCGGCCCCGCGCCCGGGCGCGCGGCG
>NZ_JBSGDB010000300.1:0-11258 GCF_053602155.1 Streptomyces sp. NPDC004561 | reverse complement strand
TTGACCAGCCGCAGGGTACGGCCGGCCAGGCCCCGGAAGTCCACGAGCAGGTCGAAGCGCTCGGCCGGTGCGGCGGTCAGGGCCGGCAGCGCCGCTGTGGGCGTCGTCCATGACGGCGCTGAAGGCGTCCACGAACCTGTCCACGTCGGCCTCGTCGAGGACGAGCGGCGGGATGAGCTTGATCACTTCGAGGTGGTCGCCGGAGACCTGGGTGAGGATCCGGTGCCGCTGCAGCAGCGGTACGACGACCATCTGCGCGAACAGGCCCTTGCGGGCGGCCTGGAGCATGGTCCAGCGGCCGCGCAGCTTCAGCGAGGACGGCCTGCCGAACTCGATGCCGATCATCAGTCCCCGGCCGCGGACGTCCGCGAGCAGCTCGTACTTGCCGATCAGCGCGGTGAGCCGGGACCTCAGCAGCTCGCCGGTGGCCCGCACGTGGGCGAC
This sequence comes from Streptomyces sp. NPDC004561, assembly GCF_053602155.1. NCBI lineage: Bacteria > Bacillati > Actinomycetota > Actinomycetes > Kitasatosporales > Streptomycetaceae > Streptomyces > Streptomyces sp. NPDC004561. The sequence goes on along the minus strand of NZ_JBSGDB010000300.1, from coordinate 10,814 downwards.
GATCTGCTCGTTCTCCATCACCGACAGCACGGCGAGCCCGGCGGCCATCGCCTGGGCGTTGGAGCCGAAGCTCGCCGAGTGGACCAGCACCCGGTCCATGGACGAGTACACCTTCTTGAAGATCCAGTCCCTGCCGAGGGTGGCGCCGACGGGGACGTAGCCGCCGGAAAGGGCCTTGGCGACGCACACCAGATCCGGTTCGACACCGTCCTCGTACTGGTAGGCGTAGAAGTCGCCGGTGCGGCCGAGGCCGGTCTGCACCTCGTCGGCGATGAGCAGCGCCTTGTGCCGGTGCAGCAGCTCCTGCGCGGCGCGCAGATAGCCGGGCGGGGCCTCGTGCACCCCCTTGCCCTGGATCGGCTCCACGATCAGGGCGGCCACGTCGCCCTTCTTGAGCTCGCGCGCCAGGGCGTCGAGATCGCCGAGGGGTACGGCGGTGTCGGGCAGCAGTGGGTCGAAGCCCTCGCGGAAGCCGGTCTCGCCGTTCACCGACAGCGAGCCGGTGGTCAGGCCGTGGAAGGCGTGCTCGCAGTAGAGGATCCGCGTCCTTCCGGTGGCGTACCGGGCGAACTTCAGGGCGGTCTCGACCGCCTCGGTGCCGCTGTTGCCGAAGAACACCCGGTCCAGGTGCGGGCTGTGGGCGAGGAGCCGTTCCGCGAGCAGGCCGGGCAGCGGCTGGCAGTCGAAGCGGGTGAGGTCGGCGAGGTTCAGGTCGAGGACGTCGTGCAGCGCCCGCCGGACGACCGGGTGGTGGCGGCCGAGCCCCATCACGCCGAACCCGGCGAGCATGTCCAGGTAGTCGTTGCCCTCCGCGTCGAAGAAGTGGGCCCCCTCGGCGCGCTCGTAGACCTTGTCGAAGCCGATGGTGTGCAGCATGCGCGGCAGCTGCGGGTTCAGGTGTCTGGAGTGCAGCTCGTAGCGTTCGGCTCCACGCTCGGCGAGCAGGGCGCCGAGGTCGAACTCGGTGGTCATTCACTCTCCTTGGCTGTGCCGTCCAGGTCCTTGACGGCCAGGCTCGCGCTGATCCGCCCGGCGATCTCGACGGGCGTGAGGCCGATGTCGGCCAGTACCTCGCCGCGCTTGGCGTGCGCGAGGAACTGCTCCGGGATGCCGAACCGCCGTACCGGCACATCCACGTCGGCGTCGCCGAGGGCCAGCGCCACGGCCGAACCGACGCCGGCCGCACGGCTGTTGTCCTCCACCACGGCCACCAGGCGGTGCTCGGCCGCGAGGCCGGGCAGGGCGGGGTCGACCGGCTTGACCCAGCGCGGGTCCACCACCGTGCAGTTGATCCCGCGCGCCGCCAGCAGCTCCGCGGCCTGCAGGCAGGCCGGCGCCATCACGCCGACGGCCACCAGCAGGACCTCGGGGCGTTCGGCCCGGTGCAGGACGTCCATGCCGCCGACGTGGTCGACGGCCGGGATCCGCGGGCCGACGGACTCCTTCGGGAAGCGGACCAGGGTGGGCGCGTCGTCCACGGCGACGGCCTCGCGCAGCTGGGCGCGCAGTTGCTCGTCGTCGCGGGGGGCGGCGATCCGCAGGCCGGGGACGACCTGGAGGACGGACATGTCCCACATGCCGTTGTGGGACGCCCCGTCCACGCCGGTGACGCCGGCCCGGTCCAGTACGAAGGTGACCCCGCAGCGGTGCAGGGCCACGTCCATCAGGAGCTGGTCGAAGGCCCGGTTGAGGAAGGTGGCGTAGACGGCGACGACCGGGTGCAGTCCGCCGGTGGCGAGCCCGGCCGCGGAGACGGCCGCGTGCTGTTCGGCGATGCCCACGTCCCACACCCGGTCGGGGAAGCGCTCGGCGAACCTGCCGAGTCCGACGGGGTGCAGCATGGCCGCCGTGATGGCGACGACGTCTTCCCGCTCCTCCCCGATCCGTACGATCTCGTCGCCGAACACCGAGGTCCAGGAAGGCCCGTTGGAGGGTACGAGCGGTTCGCAGGTCAGCGGGTCCATCACGCCGACGGTGTGGAAGTGGTCCTCCTCGTGCGCGAGAGCGGGCTCGTAGCCGCGGCCCTTCTCGGTGAGGCAGTGGACCAGGACCGGGCCGTGGAAGCGTTTGGCGCGGCGCAGCGCCGACTCGACGGCCTTGATGTCGTGGCCGTCGATCGGGCCGACGTACTTCAGGCCGAGGTCCTCGAACATGCCCTGCGGGGCGAAGGCGTCCTTGAAGCCCTTCTTCGCGCCGTGCAGGGCCTCGTAGATCGTGCCGCCGACCACCGGTGTCCTGAGGAGGACGTCCTTGCCCCAGGCCAGCACCCTCTCGTAGCCGTCGGTCGTGCGCAGGGTGGCCAGGTGGTTGGCGAGGCCGCCGATGGTCGGGGCGTACGAACGCTCGTTGTCGTTGACGACGATGATCAGCGGGCGGTCCTTGGCGGCCGCGATGTTGTTCAACGCCTCCCAGGCCATGCCGCCGGTCAGCGCGCCGTCGCCGATGACCGCGACCACATGGCCCTTCTCCCCCTGTACCTGCTTTGCCTTGGCGAGGCCGTCCGCCCAGCCCAGCGCGGTGGAGGCGTGGCTGTTCTCGATGACGTCGTGCTCGGACTCCTCGCGTGAGGGGTATCCGGACAGCCCGCCCTTGCCACGCAGCTTGGAAAAATCCTGACGCCCAGTCAAAAGTTTGTGGACATAGCTCTGGTGGCCGGTGTCCCACAGGATCCGGTCGACCGGCGACTCGAAGACCCGGTGGAGCGCGATGGAGAGTTCCACCACCCCCAGATTGGGCCCCAGGTGACCGCCGGTCCGCGACACCGCCTGCACCAGGAATTCACGTATCTCCTCGGACAAATCACCGAGTTCCGCCTCGGACAGCGCCTTCAAATCGCGCGGTTGCCGGATCGTCTCCAGAATCGTCACGTTCGGGCCCCCTCTCGGTCCGTGCCTTGCTTGGACTCACTTCATGTGCTCGGCGAGCTTCTGGGCCTCCTCGATCAGGGTCTCCACGATCCTGGACTCGGGCACGGTCTTGACGACCTCGCCCTTGACGAAGATCTGACCCTTTCCGTTGCCTGAGGCAACTCCGAGATCTGCCTCACGGGCTTCCCCGGGCCCGTTGACCACACACCCCATCACCGCCACGCGCAGCGGCACCTCCATGCCGTCCAGACCGGCGGTCACCTCGTCGGCGAGCTTGTAGACGTCGACCTGGGCGCGGCCGCAGGAGGGGCAGGAGACGATCTCCAGACGCCGCTGCCTCAGGCCGAGCGACTCCAGGATCTGGATGCCGACCTTGACCTCCTCGGCCGGCGGCGCGCTCAGCGACACCCGGATGGTGTCCCCGATGCCGCGGGACAGCAACGCCCCGAAGGCGACGGCCGACTTGATGGTGCCCTGGAACGCCGGGCCCGCCTCCGTCACGCCCAGGTGCAGCGGATAGTCGCAGCTCTCGGCCAGTTGGCGGTAGGCCTCGATCATCACGACCGGGTCGTTGTGCTTGACCGAGATCTTGATGTCCCGAAAGTCGTGCTCCTCGAAGAGGGACGCCTCCCAGAGAGCGCTCTCGACGAGGGCCTCCGGGGTCGCCCTGCCGTACTTCTCCAGCAGCCGCCGGTCCAGGGAGCCGGCGTTGACCCCGATCCGGACCGGCGTGCCGTGGTCCTTCGCGGCGCGCGCGATCTCCTTCACCTGGTCGTCGAACTTCTTGATGTTGCCCGGGTTCACGCGGACCGCGGCGCAGCCCGCCTCGATCGCCGCGAAGACGTACTTCGGCTGGAAGTGGATGTCCGCGATCACCGGGATCTGCGACTTGCGGGCGATGGTGGCGAGGGCGTCCGCGTCGTCCTGCGTGGGGCAGGCGACGCGGACGATCTGGCAGCCGGACGCGGTGAGTTCCGCGATCTGCTGCAGGGTTGCCCCGATGTCCGACGTACGGGTCGTCGTCATCGACTGCACCGACACCGGGGCTCCGCCCCCGACCGCCACCGGTCCGACGTGGATCTGCCGCGACTGACGCCGCGGGGCGACCGGCCGGGCCGGTACCTCGGGAACGCCCAAGGGAACGGCGGTCATCGGATCACTCCCGGTTTCCGGAGACGGTCTCGCGCATGGCCCGCAGCGACTCCTTCAGGGAGCCCATGGTGGCGAGGACGGCGGTGGGTTCGTAGCCGCAGTGCGCCATGCAGTTGGCGCAGCGCGGGTCCTTGCCGCGGCCGTACTTGTCCCAGTCGGTCTCCTCGATGAGTTCGCGGTACGTCGGCACGTACCCGTCGCTCATCAGGTAGCAGGGGCGCTGCCAGCCGAAGAGCGAGTAGTTCGGGATCGCCCACGCGGTGCACGGGAAGTCGACCTTGCCCTCCAGGAAGTCCAGGAAGAGCGGGGAGTGGTTGAGCCGCCAGCGCCTGCGGTTGCCGCCCGCGAACGCCTTCCTGAACAGCTCGCGGGTCTGCTCGACACCGAGGAAGTGCTCCTGGTCGGGCGCCTTCTCGTAGGCGTAGGCGGGCGAGATCATCATCTCGTCGACCTGGAGGTCGTCGTTGAGGAAGTTGAGCACCTCGACGATGGTCTGCGGGGTGTCGGTGTTGAAGAAGGTGGAGTTGGTGGTCACCCGGAAGCCGCGCCGCTTGGCCTCCTTGATGGCCTCGACCGCCTCGTCGAAGACGCCTTCCTTCGCGACCGACTCGTCGTGCCGTTCGCGCAGCCCGTCGATGTGCACCGCGAAGGCGAAGTAGGGCGAGGGCGTGAACTTGTCCATCTTCTTGCGCAGCAGCATCGCGTTGGTGCACAGGAAGACGTACTTCCGTTTGGCCACCAACTGCCGTGTGATCTCATCGATCTGAGGGTGCATCAACGGTTCTCCACCGGCGATGGAGACCATCGGCGCACCGGACTCCAGGACCGCGCCCACCGCCTGGGCGACCGGCATCCGCTGCTTCAGCACACCGGCCGGGTGCTGGATCTTGCCGCAGCCCTCGCACTTCAGATTGCAGGCGAACAGCGGCTCGAGCTCCACGATCAGCGGGAACTTGTCCCGCCTGCGCAGCTTCTGTTCGGCCAGGTATGTAGCGACCTTGATGGACTGACGCAACGGCATGGCCATCTGGCTCACCTCCGGGGGAGCAGCAAAGAACGGTGCCATTCGAAAAATGCGGGAAGAACGGATCGAAGAACGCGGAAGGCCGATATCCCACCGCGCACCGTGCCGATCCGGACGAGTTCGTGTTCGGGTGCGTCCACGACCACCCGGACGGCGGCGACGGGGCGCTCGCACGTTCGGAGGGCGGTGAGCAGCGTGGCCGCCGACTCCATGTCGACCGCGATGGCGCCGGTGGCGCGCAGGTCGGACCGCTCGGGTCCGCGGACCACGTGGTCGGAGCCGGTGAGCGGGCCGGTGTGGACCGTGCGCCCGGGCAGCAGGCGCGCGAGTTCCTTGACGAGCAGGTCGGTGCCGACGCACGGGACGTTCCCGCGCGGGTCCCGGGTCTCCTCGGCCACCACCAGGTCGCCGGGATGCATGCCGGGGGCGAGCCCGGCACAGAACCCGGTGGCCAGCACGGCGGCGTCGGCGAGCGCGGGTTCGCCCAGACGCCGGGTGAGGGACCGTTCCGCCGCACGGGGGCCCATCCCGGTGCGGACGAACGTGACCGGCCCGCCCGCTCCGCCGCGGTCGCCGGAGCGCAGGGCGAAGTGCTCGATGCCGAGCGCGCAGGCGATCAGCAGCGGGGCCGGGGCGGGCTGGGTGCTCAAGTCAGCTCCCCCTGGCCTCGGAGAGGGACTCCTTGGACTCCTCGCTCCCGGCCGGCGGCCTCCTCGTGCCGGCGAGCAGCTTCCGCTCGAAGGGGTCGCCGTGCAGGTACCGGCCGAGCGCGGTGAGCGGGAACACCTGCCGGTAGAGGTGGTAGTTGATGGAGAAGTCCCAGGGGAAGCCGGTGCCGGTGAAGTACGGCTCGTCCCAGGTGCCGTCCGCCCGCTGGGTCTCGGCCAGCCACCGGACACCCCGCTCGACGGCCCTGGAGCCCTGCTCCCCCGCCGCGAGCAGCGCCATCAGCGCCCACGCCGTCTGCGAGGCGGTGGAGGCTCCCCGGCCGCTCCATTCCTTGACGTACTTGTAGGAGCGCAGGTCCTCGCCCCAGCCGCCGTCGTCGTTCTGGACGGACTCCAGCCAGGTCACCGCCCGCCGGATCGCCGGGTGCGCCCCGGGCAGTCCGGCCGCGGTCAGCGCCGGGACCACCGACCCGGTGCCGTAGACGTAGTTGACGCCCCAGCGCCCGAACCACGAGCCGTCGGGCTCCTGTTCGGCGAGCAGCCACTCGATGCCGCGACGGGTGCGCGGGTCGTGGGCGAGGCCCTCGGCGGCGAGCATCTCCACGACGTGCGCGGTGACGTCCGCGGACGGCGGGTCGATGACCTCGCCGAAGTCGCAGAACGGCAGCCGGTTGGGGAACGGGCTGGTGTTGTCGGCGTCGAAGGCGCCCCACGCCCCGTTCCTCGACTGCATCCCGAGGTTCCAGCGCACCGCGCGCCCGATCGCCCGGTCCACCCGCTCGGGGTCGTGGTGCCTGACCCGGCGCAGCGCGAGCCCCACCTCGGCGGTGTCGTCGATGTCCGGGTAGTTGTCGTTGTGGAACTCGAACGCCCAGCCGCCGGGCGGGAGTTGAGGCCGCCGGACGGCCCAGTCGCCGGGCCGGACGATCTCCTCGCCGAGCATCCAGTCCGCCGCCTTCACCAGCTGCGGGTGGTCGGCCGGCAGGCCGGCGTCCACCAGCGCGATGGTGGCGAGGCAGGTGTCCCACACCGGGGACTGGCAGGCCTCGATCATCCGGGCGCCGTCCTCGCGCCAGACGGCGAAACGGTCCAGCGAGGCGAGACCCTCGCGCATCACCGGATGCTCCAGGTCGTAACCGAGCAGGTGGAGGGCGATGACCGAGTACACGGCCGGGGGCTGGATGCCGCCCCAGCAGCCGTCGTTCTCCTGCCGCTCGATGATCCAGCGGGCCGCCGAGTTCATCGCGGCCCTGCGCAGTCCGCGCGGTGCCACCTTGCGCAGCTGGTGCAGCGCCTTGTCCAGCCGCTGGAAGGCACCGTCCCAGCTGGCCAGGGGGGCGAGCGGCCGGGGCGGGTTGGGGATCGCCGGGTCGGTGTGCAGCTCCTCCAGCGCGAAGGGCGCCGGACGCACGGGGCGCTTGGCCGAGACGACGGTGAGCGGCACGATCGTCTGCCGGGCCCAGCACCCGAAGTCGTAGATGTTGAGCGGCATCCAGGGGGGGAAGTAGATGAGCTCCGGCGGGAGTTCGGGCAGGTCCTCCCACTTCCACCAGCCGAACAGGGCGAGCCAGATCCGGGTGAACACCCGGGCCGCGGCGATACCGCCGCGCTCGCGGACCCAGGCGGAGGCCTTCGCCATGTGCGGGGCGTCGGGCGCGTCGCCGGCCAGGCGCAGGGCGACGTACGCCTCGATCGTGGTGGACAGTTCACCGGGCCCGCCGTAGAAGGTGGCCCAGGTGCCGTCCTCGCGCTGCTCGCCGCGGATGAACAGGGCGGCGGCCTGTGTCGTCTTCTCGTCCTGGATGCCCAGGAACTGGCGGAGCAGCAGGTCCTCGGCGTCCATGGTGACGTTCGTCTCCAGGTCGCCCTTCCACCAGCCCTCGGCGTCCTGCCGGGAGAGCAGGAAGTCGGTGGCGCGCCGTGCGGCGTGTGCGGCGGCTTCGTGCACCCCGGCCGCCTCGGGGGTGGTGATGGTGGTGTCGCTGGCCGCGGTCGCGCGGGACGGCAGGGTCGCCCCGGTACTTCCGTCGGTCGTCGCTGTCATGGCTTCCCCTTCGTGCAGTCGTGCGAGTCGTGCTGCTGTGGGTCCGCCGTCGGCCGGTGTCCGTGGTGTGACACCGGCCGGCGACTACGCGAGGCTTGTCCGGCCGATAGTGATCATCTCTTCCGTACGACGACGAAGTCGGCGAGCGCCGTGAAGGAGTCCCGTACCCGGTCGGGCATGTGGACGGCGTCGAGGGCCTCGACGGCGATGATGTGCTGACGGCGCGCTTCCCCGGCCGTCCACTCGCGGCCGCCGGCCGCCTCGATGAGGGCGGCGCGGGCCGCGAACTCCTCCTCGGAGAAGTTCTCGAAGTCGCTGCTCTTGGCGTCCGCGGCGAGGATCTCGCCGAGCCGCTCGGAGGCGGGACCGCCGGCCGCGAGGGCGGCCACCACCGGCAGGGACTTCTTGCGCTGGCGCAGGTCGCTCCAGGTCTGCTTGCCCGTGGCCTCCGGGTCGCCCCAGATGCCGAGCAGGTCGTCGACGGCCTGGAAGGCGAGGCCGAGGTGGTAGCCGTACTTCTCCAGCGCGTCGGCGGTGGCGTCGTCCGCGCCGCCGAGGACCGCGCCGATGGAGCTGGAGGCGGCGAGCAGCGCGCCGGTCTTGTTGCCCTCCATCTCCAGGCACTCCTCGACGCTGACGCGGTCGCGGTGCTCGTAGGAGATGTCCTGCGCCTGACCGTCGATCAGGGCGCGGGTGGCGCTGGTCAGCCGGCGGGTGGCGCGGCCGGCCTCGACCGTGCCGAGTTCCAGCAGGACCTCGTTGGCGAGGGCGAACAGGGCGTCGCCGACCAGGATGGCCTGGGCGGGACCGTGCACCTTCCAGACGGTGTCGCGGTGCCGGCGCTGCTCGTCGCCGTCCATCAGGTCGTCGTGCAGCAGCGAGAAGTTGTGGACGAGTTCGACGGCGACGGCGCCCGGGATGCCCACCTCGGGCGCGGCACCGGTGACCTCGGCGGAGAGCACGGCCAGCGCGGGACGGACGGCCTTGCCGCCGTCGCCGTCGGCCGGGTTGCCGGCGGCGTCGATCCAGCCGAAGTGGTAGGCGGCGACGGTGTCCATGGGAGGAGCGAGACGGTCGACCGCCGCACGGAGGACCGGTGTGGCCATGGTCCGGCCCCGCTCCAGCAGCGCGGTGACGTCCACCGCGGTCCCTCGCGCGGGCGTCGAGGCCGGGGGAACAGTGGGCACAGTCTCTCCTCTTGTTGCGGTACCGGAGGTGCGGGGGCCTGCCGTGGGCTGCTGATCGAGCATCAGGCCGCCTCCTCGAAGGCGAAGAGACGGCTGGGGCGGGGCCGGCCCAGGGCGCTCAGCACGGCGTCTGCCGCGCTCACTCCGCTGCGGACCGCACTCTCCATGGTCGCGGGCCACCCGGTGGCGGTCCACGCTCCGGCCAGGTACAGGCCGGGTGCCTTGGTGCGGGCGCCGGGCCTGAGACGCCCGACGCCGGGGGTGGGGGCGAACGTCGCCGTACGCTCCCGGGTCACGAAGAAATCCCTCACCACGGCGCCCTGCGTACCCGGAATCAGTCGTTCCAACTCGGGCAGGTAGCGCTGGCGGAGGTCGGCGACCGGCGTGTCGATCTCGTCCCGCGCGGCCGACTGGGACAGCGCGAGGTACTGCCCCGAGCGCAGCCCGGAGGCGTGGGTGCGGTCGAAGACCCACTGCACGGGCGTGCCGAGGGCGGCGAGAAAGGGCCGCGCGAGCACCTTGCGGTCGTACACGACGTGCACGTTGAGGATGGGCGCCGTGTCGATCTCCAGCAGCTGCCCGGGGGCGTCGAGGGCGCCGGACGGCAGCAGGTCGTGCGCCTCGCGCTGGGGTACGGCGAGGACGACCGCGTCGGCGGAAAGCGTCTCGCCGGGAACCTGAACGCTCCAGGTCCCGTTCTCGTTTGTAGAGACGGAGGTGACGCGTGTACGGACCTCGGTACGGACGCCCGCGGAGTCGAGCGCCTTGCGGGCCAGCCGGTCGTGCAGTTCGCCCAGCGGGACATGGGCCCAGCCGATGTCGGCCGCGCCCGGGTCGGACAGCAGACCGGTCTTGAACACCATCGCGGCGAGCCCCAGCGAGGCGTCGCCCGCGACCGCGTTGAGGGTGGCGACCCCGACCAGGTCCCACAGGGCCTCGACGGCACGGGCCGACTGGCCGTGGGCGGCCAGCCAGCTGCCGAAGTCCTGCGTGTCCAGGGCCGGATCGGCGAGGTCGAGCCCCTTGAGCGCGAGCGCGGCCCGCCCGACCGCGGCACGCTCGGCGAGCGAGAGGTGCGGATAGGTGGCCAGGCTGCGCCCCAGGTGGAGGGGCACGGGCAGCGGGTCGCGCCGCAGCCTGCCGAGCCGCCTGCCCTCGGGCTTGGCGACGTCGACGACGGGCACGTCCAGGCGGTCCTGCAGCGGTGCCAGCGCCGCGCCCTCGATCCGGTCGAGGAACCAGCGGTAGGCGGTGCAGCAGCGCAGGTACACATGCTGGCCGTTGTCGACGGTCAGTTCGCCGCGCTGGAAGGAGAAGGCGAGGCCGCCCAGCCTGGGCCTGCCTTCGAGCAGGGTGACGTGGACGCCCGCGTCGGCGAGCGCGAGCGCCGCGGTGACGCCCGCGAGACCGCCGCCGACCACGACGGCACTGCGTCCTGCGCTTTTCGGCGTGCGCGTGCGGTCCTGCGCGGGGCGTGAGCCGTCGCTCATCGGGCGTCCTTCCGTGCGTGCCGACCGTGCTGGTTGAACGGTGCACGCCCGGCCGTCGCAGTCTGGGACGCCACGCCGCAGCGGAGGGTTGCCTCCCGCATGTCTCCTGGTTCGGTCAGGTCCATCAGGCGCGCCTCCTGGCGGAGCGCCCGGGGGTGTGGCGGGTCACGTGCCGGGTGTCGAGGCCGGACAGACCACGCACGGCGACATAGGCCTTCTCGCGTCCGGGCAGCGAGACGCGGCCGCGCAGGACGGCCTCGGGGTCGCGCTCGATGCGGTCCAGCAGCCGGCGGTAGATGCCGGCCATGGCGGCCACGCACGCGCCGCTGCGCCGGTCGAGCGCGCCGGAGACCGGGTGGCGGCCTGCCGCTGCGTGCTCGCT